>NZ_JBITVD010000021.1:0-122348 GCF_044542805.1 Acidovorax sp. NPDC077693
AGCGGCCTGTCGCTCGGCGCTGCGGTGGTGGGCGCCAACAAGAAGGCCTTCTTCGGCCACGTGAACAAGTCGCGCGTGATCGTCACGCTCACCAAAACCCTGTAAGCAGTCTCGATGGGCGCAGGCTGCGCCCGTTGTCGGAGGATCCCAAAATGAAAATGGTGACAGCCATCATCAAGCCCTTCAAGCTCGACGAGGTGCGCGAAGCGCTCTCGGACATCGGCGTGCAAGGCATCACGGTAACCGAGGTCAAGGGCTTTGGCCGCCAGAAGGGCCACACCGAGCTGTACCGCGGTGCAGAGTACGTGGTCGACTTCCTGCCCAAGGTCAAGATCGAAGCCGCGGTGGCCGACGACTTGGTGGACCGCGTGATCGAGTCCATCGAAACCGCCGCCCGCACCGGCAAGATCGGCGACGGCAAGATTTTCGTGACCCACCTGGAGCAGGTGGTGCGCATCCGTACCGGCGAAACCGGCAAGGAAGCCCTGTAAAGGGCCCGGTTGCCACAGACACCAGAGAAATGCCATGAAAAAACTGCTTGCTTCCTTCGTACTGGGGTTGAGTCTGCTGTCCGGCGGCTCCGCCGTGCTGGCCCAGGCCCCTGCTGCTGATGCCGCGGCATCGGCCCCCGCAGAAGCCGCGCCAGCCGCCGCTGCGCCAGCCCCCGCCGCCGCACCTGTCGCTGCACCGGCACCCGCCGCTGCAGCCTCCGAGGCAGCCCCTGCCGCACCCGTGCCCAAGATCGACTCCGGCGACACCGCCTGGATGCTGACCTCCACGCTGCTTGTGATCCTGATGACCATCCCCGGCCTGGCGCTGTTCTACGGCGGCCTGGGCCGCAGCAAGAACATGCTGTCGGTGCTGATGCAGGTCTTCGTGGTGTTCTCGCTGATCTCCCTGCTGTGGGCCATCTACGGCTACAGCCTGGCGTTCTCCGGCGAGGGCAAGTTCTTCGGCGGCTTCCAGAAGATCTTCCTCAAGGGCGTGACCCAGGAGACCTTCGGCGCGCTGATCACCATCCCCGAGTACGTGTTCATCGCGTTCCAGGGCACGTTCGCGGCCATCACCGTGGCGCTGGTCGTCGGTTCGTTCGCAGAGCGCATCAAGTTCTCCGCCGTGCTGATCTTCTCGGTGCTGTGGTTCACCTTCAGCTACGTGCCCATGGCCCACATCGTGTGGGGCGGCGGCCTGCTGGCGGCTGACGGCGCACTGGACTTCGCAGGCGGCACCGTGGTGCACATCAACGCCGGTATCGCCGGCCTGGTGGGCGCTTACATGGTGGGCAAGCGCATCGGCTTCGGCAAGGAAGCCCTCACGCCCCACAGCCTGACGCTGACCATGGTCGGTGCCTCGCTGCTGTGGGTAGGCTGGTTCGGCTTCAACGCGGGCTCCGCAGGTGCCGCCAACGCTGGCGCCGGCCTGGCCTTCGTGAACACCGTGCTGGCCACTGCCGCTGCCACGCTGTCGTGGATCGCTGGTGAAGCGCTGCACAAGGGCAAGGCTTCCATGCTGGGCGCCGCCTCCGGTGCCGTGGCCGGCCTCGTGGCCGTGACGCCTGCCGCTGGCTTCGTGGGCCCCATGGGCTCCATCGTGCTGGGCCTGCTGGCCGGTGTGGTCTGCCTGTGGGGTGTGGGTGGCCTCAAGCGCCTGCTCAACGTGGACGATGCATTCGACGTGTTCGGCGTGCACGGTGTGGGCGGCATCCTGGGTGCCATCCTGACCGGTGTGTTCGCATCGCAAAGCCTGGGTGGTACCGGCGGCCTGACGCCCGACACGTTCTCGATGGGTGCCCAGGTGTGGATCCAGGTCAAGAGCGTGCTGTTCACCATCGTGTGGTCCGGCGTCGTGGCGTTCATCGCCTACAAGATCGCCGACCTGCTGGTGGGCCTGCGTGTCTCGGAAGAAGCCGAGCGCGAAGGTCTGGACATCACGTCGCACGGCGAGACGGCGTACAACCGCTGATCCCGTCAGCCCGATGCGCTGCGGTGTCTGGTGGCACCGCAGCGTTGCAACAAGAACAAGCGAGTGACTCCTCTTGGTTCTTCAGCCCGCCGCCCTGGCGGGCTTTTTTCGCGTGCGGCGGGGCCTGCAGACCCGTGCAGCCCCGCACGCTGACCACCTGAACGCCCCTTGAACGCCCCTTGAACGCCCCTTGAACGCGCCTTGAACGCGCCTTGAACGCCCGCTTGAACGCCGCCAAGGCGAGCGCCGCATCTTCAGCGGCCAAGGCAACCTCCGCCGAATTGCAGCGCGCTGTTCAAAAAATTCACGCGCCCAGGCCGTCGCACGGCAGGTGCCTGCCGCTACGATCCCAGGCATGGACCACGCCCTTGCCCAGATCGCCGACCGTGTGCGCGCAGCCGCCGCCGACCAGACGCCCTTGCGCATCCGCGGTGGAGGCACCAAGGACTTCCATGGCCTGGCGCTGCATGGCGAGGTGCTCGACACCCGCACCTTGCGCGGCATCGTGAGCTACGAGCCCAGCGAACTGGTCGTCACCGTGCGCGCCGGCACCCCGCTGGCCGAGCTGGAGGCCGCGCTGGCCGCACAGGGCCAGTGCCTGCCGTTCGAGCCCCCGCATTTCGCCCAGGCGCCTTCGGACGCCGCCACCGTGGGCGGCATGGTCGCCGCGGGTTTGTCGGGCCCGGCGCGTGCCAGCGTGGGTGCGGTGCGCGACTACATGCTGGGCGTCACGCTGCTCAACGGCCGCGCGGAGCTGCTCAGCTTTGGCGGCCAGGTGATGAAGAACGTCGCGGGCTACGACGTGTCACGCCTCATGGCGGGCGCCTGGGGCACGCTCGGGCTGCTCACCGAGGTCAGCCTCAAGGTGCTGCCGGTGGCCCCGGCCGAGGCTACGCTGCGCTTTGAATGCAACCAGGCCGACGCGCTGCGCAAGCTGCACGCCTGGGGCGGCCAGCCGCTGCCTTTGAACGCCAGCTGCTGGGTGCAGGACGGGGCTGTGGGCACGCTCTACGTGCGCCTGCGCGGCGCCGTGGCGGCCGTGGAGGCCGCCTGCCGCAGCATGGGCGGCACGCGCCTTGACAACACCACCACGGCGCCCGACTGGACCGCCTGCCGCGATCAGACCCTGCCGTGGTTCACCGACCGCGCGCAGCGCCCCGGCCACGCGCTGTGGCGCCTGTCGCTGCCGCAGACCGCGCCGGTGCTCAGCCTGCCCGCCGCGGCCCAGCCGCTCATCGAGTGGCATGGCGCGCTGCGCTGGGTGCAGGCACCGGATTCGGCGGGCGACGCCTTGCGCGACGCTGCGCGTGCCGTGGGCGGGAGTGCTACTGTTTTCATAGCTTCTGGCGCTGATCCAGAAAGCGGTAGCGGCCATTCTGGCTCGCCATCCCGCGCGCTGGAGCAGATCCACGCCCGCCTCAAGCACAGCTTCGACCCGGCGGGCATCTTCAACCCCGGCCGCATGGCGCAGGCCTGGTAGGCCCGGGACGTGCTTGCTGCCAACGCCATGCGACGACATCTGCGCCACCTGACGGGGCACCACCGCACGGTGGCGAGCAACCGCGTGCTGGGCCTGCTGCTGGCCTTCAACGCGGGCGCGGTCAATGCCGGGGGCTTCCTGGTGGTGCACCTGTACACATCGCACATGACGGGCTTCGTCTCCATGCTGGCCGACAGCCTGGTGCTGGGCAACATGGCCTTGGTGCTGGGCGCCGTGGGTGCGCTGCTGGCCTTCCTGTGCGGCGCGGCGACCACGTCGGTGATGGTGAACTGGGCGCGGCAGCGGCGCCTGCACAGCAGCTATGCGCTGCCCCTGCTGCTGGTGGCCGTGCTCATGCTGGTGTTCGGCCTGGTGGGCGCGATCACGCTGAGCTGGCCCACGCCGTTCGCGGTGCCGGTCACGGTGCTGCTGCTGTCGTTCATCATGGGCCTGCAGAACGCCACGGTGACCAAGATGTCGTCGTCGCAGATCCGCACCACGCACATGACCGGCGTGGTGACCGACCTGGGCATCGAGCTGGGCAAGATGCTCTACTGGAACCGCACCGGCACCGCGCCCGAGTCGCAGGTGCGGGCCAACCAGATGCGCCTGCGGCTCTTCGCGGGGCTGCTGGGGATGTTCCTGGTGGGCGGCATCGCGGGCGCGGCGGGCTTCAGCCGCGTGGGTTTTGTCTTCGTGGTGCCGCTGGCGCTCGTGCTGCTGGTGCTCTCGCTGCCGCCGCTGTGGGCCGACCGCGCGCGGCTGCTGCACCCGCGGCGCAAGGTGGTGCCGCTGCTGCCGCCCCCGGCCGTGTAGCTGCGGCCCGCACCCCGATCACCCGGTCCTTCGCTCCCTTTCCGTCAGGCATGCTCGATGCAAACCCAACTCTCCCCTGAATACCGCGCCCGCGCCGATGGCCTGGAGGCCGAAGCCATCCTGCGCAAGTGCGTGCATTGCGGCTTTTGCACCGCCACCTGCCCCACCTACCAGTTGCTGGGCGACGAGCTGGACGGCCCGCGCGGCCGCATCTACCTCATCAAGCAGGTGCTCGAAGGGGCCGAGCCCACGCGCAGCACCCAGATGCACCTGGACCGGTGCCTGACCTGCCGCAACTGCGAAAGCACCTGCCCGAGCGGCGTGGAGTACGGCCACCTGGTGGACATCGGCCGCAAGATCGTGGATGAGAAAGTGCCGCGCCCCCTGGGCGAGAAGGCGCTGCGCTGGGCGTTGAAAGAAGGCTTGCCGTCGCCCCTGTTCGGCCCCGCGATGAAGGCCGGGCAGATGGTGCGCGGCCTGCTGCCTGGGGCGCTCAAGGCCAAGGTGCCCGCGCCGCAGCCCGCTGGCGCGTGGCCCACGCGCGAACATGCGCGCAAGGTGCTGATGCTGGCGGGCTGCGTGCAGCCGGCCATGATGCCCAACATCAACACCGCCACCGCACGCGTGCTGGACGCGGCGGGCATCCAGACCGTGATCGCCGCCAAGGCGGGCTGCTGCGGCGCGGTGAAGTTCCACCTCAACGACCAGACAGGCGGCATGGCCGAGATGCGCGCCAACATCGACGCCTGGTGGCCGCTGGTGGAGCAGGGCGGGGTGGAGGCCATTGTGATGAACGCCTCGGGCTGCGGCGTCACCGTGAAGGAGTACGGCCACATCCTCAAGGATGACGCGCAGTACGCGGCCAAGGCTGCGCGCATCAGCGCGCTCACGCGCGACCTGTCCGAACTGCTGCCCGACATGCTGCCCGAGCTGGTCGACAAGCTCGCCGGCCGCGCGCAGCCTGCGGCCGACGTGCTCTACGCCTACCACCCGCCCTGCACGCTGCAGCACGGGCAAAAGTTGCGGGGCGGCGTGGAGGTGCACCTGGCGCGCCTGGGCTTCAAGCTGCGCGCTGCGCGCAACGAAGCGCACCTGTGCTGCGGCTCGGCGGGCACGTATTCGGTGCTGAACCCCGGGCTGTCCTACCAGCTGCGCGACCGCAAGCTGGGCGTGCTGGCCGAGGCCTTCGGCGAGCAGCCGCCGGACATGATTCTGTCGGCCAACATCGGCTGCATCACCCATCTGCAAAGCGGCACGGGCACGCCGGTGCGGCACTGGATCGAGGTGCTGGACGAGGCCTTGGCGTGATGCCGGTTACATCCGCTGGCGGGCATTTTTGCCAACGCTGGCATGATTGAGGGTTTTGTCGCCCCACACCTCACCCTTTTTTCGCACCGCCATGACCGATTCCGTGTCCGCACAAAAACAACAACCGAACGCAGCGACGACGGCGCCTGCTGCTGCCGCTGAGCCCGTGTCCACCGAGGCCGCCGCTGCAGCCGCTGGCGCCGCGTCGGCTGCGCCGGCGGGTGCGCCAGCGTCAGAGCGGGCCCGCCGTTCGGGCGGCCAGCGCCGCGGCGGTGGTGACCGCCGTGGTGGCCGGGGCGGCGCGCCGCGCCAGGGCGCAGCGCCGCAGGGCGATGCTGCAACCGCGCAAGGGCCGGCCGGCGACGGCGCTGCCCGGACGCCGCCACGCACCACCCACCCGCTGCTGGAGCAACTGGCAGACCTGTACCCGCATCTGTTCGGCGCGGTGTTCCGTCCGCTCAAGCGCGGTGTCTTCCAGGACCTGCTGGCGGCGCATCCTGAAGCCTTCGACCGCGACGCGCTCAAGGTGGCGCTGGGCCTTCACACCCGCTCCACGCGCTACCTGCAAAGCGTGGCAGCCGGCGACAAGCGCCACGACCTGGCCGGTCAGCCGGTGGAAGCCATGGCGCCCGAGCATGTGCACCACGCACTGCTGGAGGTCTACCGCCGCCGCAAGAACAACAAGGCCCGCGCCACCGAAGACCTGTTGCCCAAGCTGCGCAACCGCATGATGGCTGCGTTCGAGGCATCGGGCATGTCGCGCGAGACCTACACCGAACTCGTGCGGGGCCGCGACGACGCCGCCAACGCCATCCTCGAAGAAGCCTTTGCCGAATGGTCCGCCCGCAACGCCAAGGACGAAGCGCTGCTGCGCGCCTTCGAGGCCAGCGGCCAGACGCTGGAAGCCTTCGCCGACATGTACGGCATGGTGGCGCGCACGGTGGGCCAGCAGCTCGAACGCGCACGCCGCCTGAATGCCGCGCGTGCGCAGCAGGCCGCCGATGCCGCCGCCGCGGCGTCGGCCTCTGCGGCCCCCGCAGCTACCGCCGCTCCCGCGGCATCGGCTGAATCCGCTGCACCGGCCGAGCACGCCGATGCAGCAGCGGCTGCCCCGGCCGCCCCGGCCCAGGACCACTGAACGGCGGGCACGAGCGTCATCGTGTCCACCGCCACCGCGCCCACACGGCTGATCTTTCTGCCCGGCGTGGGCGGCAACCCGGCGTTCTGGCGCGCCGCCTCGGACGCGGTCGCGCTCCCGGCCGAGCGGGTGCTGCCGGGCTGGCCCTGGTTTGGCGTGGCAGCGGCGGCGGACATGCCCGCCCACACCGCCGGCTGCATGCAGGACCTGGTCGATGCGGTCACGCCGCACATGGACCAGCCCTGTGCCTTGATCGCCCAGTCCATGGGCGGCGTGGTGGCGGTGCTGGCCGCCCTGCAGCGCCCCGAACACCTCACGCACCTGGTGCTGGTGGCCACGTCCGGCGGCGTGCCCATCGACGACCTGCACCCCCACGACTGGCGCCCGGATTTCATGCGCGCGAACCCCGCCTTCCCCGCGTGGATGGCCCGCGAGCGCTGGGACCTGACCCCCCAACTGGCATCGCTGCGCACGCCTGCGCTGCTGCTGTGGGGCGATGCCGACCCCATCAGCCCCGTGGCGGTGGGCGAGCGCCTGCAGAGCCTGCTGCCACGTGCGCAGCTGCACGTGCTGCCGGGCGGCTCCCACGACCTGGCCCAGAAGCACGCCGCGGCAGTGGCCGCGCACATCACACGCCATCTGCTGGCGGGCGGTGCGCCACCACTATCACCATCACCCCCACTGCGCGGCGACGCGCCAGCCGCATAGAATCCTGCTGCGGCCCGGTTCATGGGTTGCCGTAAGCGTTTACGTCAATCAACGTGCCAACCAACGCCGGCCCTGCCGGGGTGGTGGTTTCCCGCCAGCCGTGCAGGCCAGCGGGGACGGCACCTTGACTGACCGGCCTGCTTCATGGAACTTCAATGAACCAACCTTCGTCCCCCCGCACCGGGCCCTCCACGCCCTACGCGCCATCCACGGGGTCCGCGCCTCCTCCATCTCCCGCATCTTCTCCCGCATCTCCCTGCTCTCCGGGGGCTCCTTCGGCTGCCACGCCTTCCTCCAAGACATTCCTCGGCCTGCGCAAGCTGCCTGCGCGCTCGGCAGCCTGGGTCATGCCGCTGCTGCTGTCGCTGCTCATGACCTTCATCGTCTCGCTCATCAGCACCCTGCGTGTGGCGGGCCTCTCGGTGGACGTCCTGCGCCTGTGGATGAGTTCGTGGGCGCTGTCCTGGATGGCGGCCTTTCCGACACTGCTGCTGGTGCTGCCGCTGGTGCGCCGGGCCACGGCGGCCATCGTGGACCCCAGGTAGCCACACGCCCACCCGCTGCTGACGCCGGGTGTCAGCAGCCCCGTACGCCTGCCACCGGCGCGGTTGCAGGCTACTGACATCAGGGTGTCAGCAGCGGGTCGGCACCATGCGGGTCTTGCAGCTGCACACCTCCGGCCGGTCCGCAAATCGGGCCCGCCGGCTGACCACATCCAACCCGACAAGAGAGAGCACCCCTCATGACCCATCCCGATACCACCCGCATTCCCGCCTTCAGCGTGGCCGGCATCGCCGTGCGCACGCGCAACAGCGAAGAGATGAACCCCGCCATCGCACGCCTTGGGGGCCTGTGGAACCGCTTCTTCAGCCAGAGCTGGGAGCGCAAGCTGCCCAGCCGGGGCGACGACGGCCGCATCTTCGGCGTGTACAGCGGCTACGAATCCAACGAGCATGGTGCCTTTGACGTGACCGCCGGCGTGGCCGTCGCCGAGCCGGACATGGCGCAGGCGCAGGCAGTGCCGGGCGCCGCCCGCGTCGACATCCAGGCGGGCGACTATCTCGTCTTCACAGGGGCCGGCGAGATGCCCCAGATGGTGATCGACACCTGGGTGCGCATCTGGCAATACTTTGCCGAAAACCCCCAGGTGCAGCGCCGCTTCGGCACCGACTTCGAGGCCTACGAGGGCCCGGACCAGGTGGCCATCCACATCGGCGTCAAGCCCTAGCACGGTGCCGGATGCCGCCCCCGCCCCAGCGCCGCGCGCGGCCGCGGCCGTGGCGGTGGGGTTCGGTGGTGCAACTGGCGCTATATTGTTGATAGCTGCTGGCGCTTTCCAGGCGAGCGCCACAGCCCGAAATGCTTTGAAAATGAACCCTCTCCATGCGCCGCGCTGACCGCCTTTTCCAGATCGTCCAGCTCATCCGCGGCCGGCGCCTGTCCACGGCAGCCTTCCTGGCCGAACGGCTCGAAGTCTCGGCGCGCACCATCTACCGCGACGTGGCGGACCTGCAGCACCAAGGCGTGCCCATCGAGGGCGAAGCCGGTGTGGGCTACCGCCTTGGCGCGGGCTTCGAGCTGCCGCCGCTGATGTTCAGCCAGGGCGAGGCGAACGCGCTGGTGGCCGCCGCGCGGCTGGCGCAGGCCTGGCTCGATGCCGGGCTGGCGCGCGAGGTGGAGGGCGCCCTGGGCAAGATCCTGTCGGTGCTGCCCCCGGCCGCGCGCGTGGCGGCCGAGTCGCAGGCGCTGTACGCGCCTTCGGTGGGGCTGGGCCCCCAGGCCCAGGCCACCCTGCAGTCGCTGCGCGAGGCGGTGCAAAGCCGCCACGTGGTGCAGGTCAACTACGCCGACGTGCAGGGCCGCGCGAGCCTGCGCCGCCTGCGCCCGCTGGGCTGCTTCTACTGGGGCAAGGTCTGGACGCTGTCGGCCTGGTGCGAACTGCGCGGCGACTTCCGGGGCTTTCGCATCGACCGCATCGTGGACCTGGTGGTGACGGACGAGCAGTTCCGCCAGGAGCCCGGCAAGACGCTGGCCGACATGCTGCGCAAGGTGGAGGCCGAGATGGGCTCGCGGCCGAGCGAATGGCCGCCCGCGGAGACCCCGGGCCTGAACGCCTGATCAGGCTGGAGCCTGCCCGCATCAACCCCGCTGCGGCGCGGCCGCCGGCACAATGCGGCGATGATCCTTCGCCTGTCCGACCTGGTGCCGCCGGTGGTGCTGCGCCCCGCCCAGCGCCAGGATGCGCCCCGGCTGGCCCGCCTCTGGCGCGAGGCCTGGCGTTCTGCCAACCCTGCGGTGGCCACCGTGGCACCGCAAGCGCACTGGGAAGACCGGGTGCGGGCCGAATTCGGCCCACCCTGCACCGCGCTGCTGGCCCAGTGCGCAGACGAAGCCCTGCTGGCCTTCATGGTGGTGGACATCCCGAGCCGCCATCTGCACCAGCTTTTCGTGGCGCCCGGCGCGCAAAGCCAGGGCGTGGGCGGCGCGATGGTGCAGGAGATCTGCCAGCGCCTGTGCCCTGACGGCTGGACCTTGCACGTGGCAACGGCCAACGAACGCGCTCGGCGGTTCTATGCCCGCTGCGGGCTGGTGGAGGGCGCGACCAGCGTTCATCCGGCGACCGGCCGCGAGAGGGTGCTGTGCAGTTGGCCCGGCGCCGCGCCATAGCCCGCCCTGCGCGCACCTGCGGCGCCACACCACGACGGCACCCCAGAATGGTTGCAAACCGTCGCCATTATTCCAACTTGGTTACCTTGGTTACCTTTTGCGGTAATTTTTTGGAGTTATTGAGCGCAGTTGTCAAGAGAATTTGCTGCTCTCATGGCTATCATCCGCAGCACTCAGAACCAACGGGCTCCAAAGTCTGCAGCACATGACACGCCGCGTCACCATTCAAACGCCATTGGGCGACCAACTCAAGTTCAGGCAGCTGCAGGGCACTGAGGAAATCAGCCAGATATTCGCTCTGGACGTGGATTTGCTCAGCGATAGCAAAAGCATCGACCCCAAGGCCTTGCTGGGCAAGAACGCCACCGTCGTGGTCGAGACCGAAGGCGGTGGCAAGCGCTACATCGACGCCATCGTCACCCGCTTCGGCATGCAGGGCCAGGACCATCGCATGTTCTCGTACAAGGCCCGCCTGAGCCCCTGGCTGTGGCTGGCCACACGCAAAAGCGATTTCAAGATATTCCAGAACAAGACGGTTCCAGAGATTATTGAAGAAGTGCTCGGTAAATATGGGTACCCGCTGGAGAAAAAGCTGACCCGCACTTATCGTACCTGGGATTATTGCGTTCAATACAACGAGTCCGACTGCCAGTTCGCGTCCCGGCTCATGGAGCACGAGGGCATCTATTACTACCACCAGCATTCGCCCGGCCAACACGTGCTGACGCTGGCGGACGATATCGTGGCATCGCACAGTCCGCTGCCAGGCGCCGCCACGCTGCCGTTCTACCCGCCCGAGAAGGCCGCCATCTCCGACCGGGAATGTGTCTTTGCGTGGGAGCAGGCCGAAGAGATCAAGTCGGGCCGCCACTACAACGACGACTACGACTTCAAAAAGCCCAAGGCCGATCTGTCGAATATGCGCAAGATGCCCATGGGCCACGCGCACGACAGCCATGAAGTTTATGAATGGCCGGGCGGCTATACCGAGTACGGCGATGGCGAAACGTACGTGCGGGTGCGCCTGCAGGAAAACCTCACCCGCGAAAGCGTGGTTCAGGGTAAATCGAGCTGCCGCGCGCTGACGCCGGGCTACACCTTCAGCCTGGAGAACTATCCGCGCGAGGACCAAAACCAGCAGTACCTGATTACCGCGGTTCAGTACCACTTTCAGGAAAACCCCGAAGTCAGCAGCATCGCCAAACCCACGCCCAAGACCACCAAGGACGAGGTGGGGTCCATCCAGCGCTTCGTGCTGAAGGCGCAGCCCACCAGCCTGGCCTTCACGCCGCCGCGCGTCACACCCAAGCCCCGCAGCCAGGGCCCGCAGACGGCCGTGGTCGTCGGCCCGCCTGGGGAGGAAATCTGGACCGACAAGTACGGCCGGGTCAAGGTGCAGTTCCACTGGGACCGCATCGGTGCCATGGACGAAAACTCCAGCTGCTGGATCCGCGTGTCGCACCCTTGGGCCGGCGCGAAATACGGCGGCATCTTCACACCCCGCATCGGCCAGGAAGTCATCGTCGACTTCCTGAACGGCGACCCTGACTACCCCATCATCACCGGCCGCGTCTACAACAACGACCAGATGCCCCCGTGGGAGCTGCCCAAGCACAAGACGCAGTCGGGCTTTCAGACCAACTGGAGCAAGGGCGGCGGCGGCAAGCACATGCTGCGGTTCGAGGACCAGAAGGGCATCGAGCACATCGAGCTGTCCACGGACCACGGCAATACCCATCTGCACATGGGTTACCTGATGAACCAGAGCACCGAGGCCAAGCGCAGCTATGGCTTTGAGCTGCGCACCAATGAGTGGGGTGCGATTCGGGCGGACAAGGGGCTGCTGATCACGACGTATACGCAGGACTTCAAGCAGAAAATATCGCATGAAAACCCAGATGGGTTCGATGGCCTGGGTGAAGGCTTGGCCAACACTGCGTCGCTGATGGAGGAGGCTGGTGAGGCGGTGTCTGCCATGAACAGTGCGATTGAGGCCATCAACGGCCTGAAGACCTCGCACATGATGGAACTGAGTTCAGGCATTGCTGCCATGACCGGCGGCAAGGCGGCGATGGCGACATTGTCCAAAGCAGCTGCGGCCATCGCTGCGCTTGCCGGCGGTGGTGGCGGAGGGGGGGGTGGCGCTGGGGCAGAGACATCGATGCCGACCAACACCGACCCCGCAATGCCTCAGTCGCAGGCGTTGCGAGAGTTGTCCAAGGACATCAGCAAGCCGGTCGTCTCCATCGTCAGCCCCGAGGGGCATTCGATGATCAGCCCCAAGCCCATCGTGGTCAGTTCAGGGCAGAGCGTTTCGATGCATGCCAAACAGCACATCACGCTGTCCAGCGGCGCGCAGCTGACGCAGCTGGCCAAGGGCGGCATGCTGACGCACGTGTCAGAAGGCGGCCAGCGCAACACCGTGACCAAGGGTGATATCGCATCGGAAGCCCAGACGGGCAACATGAACCTGACCGCGCAGCAGAACATCACGCTGGCGTCCAAGACGGACACTGCGACCGTGGTGGGCGACCAGAACGTCAACATCCAGGCGACCAAGGACTCGGTGCTGGTGAAGGCTGCCAAACACATCCGCCTGCAGGCGGGTGAGAGCATCACGCTGACCATTGGCGAGGGCGAAGGAGTCGCCTCGCTCAAGCTCACGGACAAGGGCGAGGTGGTCATCAAGGGCAAGAACGGGCTTATCAAGCTCAGTGAACTGCTGGATGTGCACGGGGCGCCGATACAGCTGAACTGCTGATTTGTTCCGTGCAATGCACGGGCTTGCCAGCTTCCACCATCATCTCCGTGAGCCTAGAGACTTTCAATGCAATTTCACATACAAGAAGGCAGCTTTACCCTGCCCGAAGGCCTTCAAGACAACAGCATGAACATGCTGGTGACAGGGCGCAGCGGCCTGGACATGAGCCTGATCATGACCCGCGATCGTCTGCAACCTGGCGAAACCTTCGATATGTTCGTAGAGCGTCAGATCAAGGCCGTGACACTGCAGGTCAGTAAGTTCGAAGTGCAGGAGCGTCACGCCCAAAAGGCGCCGCAGACAGACGAGACCGTTGCCGTGGAGCTGGCGCAGCAGTTCAAGCAAAACGGCCAGGTCATTTACCAGCGGCAGCGTACTTGGTTGCTGCCCGACCGAGCCAGCGTGCTCGTGTTGACGGCAGCGTCTGTTGCACCCATCACGCAAGCCCAAAAGCAGGCATGGTTGGCGATATGCAGCAGCTTCCAGCCGCGGGTGTAGGGCACTGACCCACATGTCAGTCCTCGCTTCATTGCCCTTGATTCCTTGCCCATGAGCCAGTTTCCCCCCGCTGCCCGATTGGGTGACCCTATTGCCCACAGCAATGCCAATGCCCGCTTGCTGGCCAAGGTCATCGGCATCGCAGCAGGCGCTGCTGCTTTGGGCGCGTTGTGCGCTGGCACCATCGCCGCGGGAGTGGCTGCTGGCGTCGCGGCCGTAGGCACCGTGGTTACAGGTGGGTTGGCGGCACCGATCCTGGCAGGAGCGGTGGTGCTAACCGGCGCACTGGCTTCTTTCGCTGTCAGTATGGCTGGGGGAGCTATTGGAGAAAAGATCGCAGACTGGCTAGTGCCTGAAACCTGGGAGGTGACAGGCGCCATCACCACTGGCTCGCCAGACGTTTTCGTGAATGGAATTCCTGCCGCAAGAGCTACCGATGCCGTGCCCCTGGACGAAGTGATTTGCGGCAAACACACTATCGTCCCAGTCAACCTCATCGCGCAGGGAGCGGCGGTCGGTCCCAATGAAACTGTCATCAACGAAGCTCTGGCAGCGCGAAAGGGTGACAAAGTGGTGTGCGGAGCCACTATTCACGAAGGCTCCCCAAATGTCTTCATCGGCGGCGAGCCGAAAACCGTGCGAACCTTCGACGACGAAGTCCATCCGTTGTTGCGTGGAGCCATACTTGTTGCACAAGCGCGTAATTTGGCCAAAAACGCCAAATGCCTATGGTCACTCGCCAAAGATCCGAAGGCGTTGCTTAAAAGTGCGGAGTGCCTGATCAAATTTGGGCAAGCTGCGGGCTCTGCCGCCATGGGCATACCGGCCGTGCTGAGCAACCCGGTGCACATCGCCACAGGTGCCAAACTCCTTGCAGGTGGAGCCGACCTGGACTTTGTGCTGCCGGGCGTTTTGCCCATTGCATGGCAGCGCATCTACAACAGCCTGGATGAGCGCGCAGGTGGGCCTCTGGGCAGGGGATGGAGCACGCCTTACACAGTGCAATTAATCCTGGGTCTGGATCCACTGGGCCAGCCGGTCATCACCTACTACGACGCGGACGGACGAGATATTCAGTTCGGCCGCCCTGCACCGGGGCAGGGGCACTACAGCGTTGTCGAGGGCATCGGCATCCTGTGCAGCGAAGGCGGTGACTACGTGGTTGTCACTGCCGAGGGCGTGTACCAGTGGTTTGGTCAGCCCACTAGCTTGAACGCTGCAGAGCCTGATGCGCGCACCATCTTGCAGTTGCAGCGCATCGAAGACAGCAATGGCAACTACAACGCGCTCAGCTACGACACACAAGGGCGCCTGACCCATGTGGCCGACAGCGCAGGGCGGCTGCTGGAGTTTCAATACACCGTGAACACACGCCGCCTGCAACGGATTCATCTGCAGACAGGCGCTCCAGGTGAGGTACCGCGCACGCTGGTGCAATACCGGCATGACGATGCCGGTCACTTGGCCGAAGTGACGGACCCCATAGGCCATGTGACACGCAGATTCAGTTACGCGCAGGGGCGCATGGCCAGCCACCAATTGCCAAGCGGCCTGGTGTGCCACTACGAATGGCAAGAGTTTGCGCACAGGCTGGGAGCCCGTACTGGCCCCCATGCGCGCGTGGTGCGCCACTGGACCGACGACGGCGAACAGTACGCCTTGGCCTACCGCCTGAACGACGACGGCAGCGGGCGCACAGAGGTCATCGACGGACTTGGCCGCCATCAGTATTGGTCCTGGAACGCTGACCACGAAATCACCAGCTACACGGACAGCTTGGGTCACACCACCACGCAGACCTTCAGCGACACAAAGCAACTGCTCAGCCAGACCAATCCACTGGGCCAGACGACCACCTATGGGTATGACGAGGCTGGCAACCTGACGGCGCAAACCGATCCCTTGGGCCGCATACACCGTTGGCGCTGGAGCCCCGCCCCTGCAAGCCTGCTGCTGTCCACGGCAGACCCTGCTGGCGGAACCTGGCGATACCGATACGACGACCACGGCAACTTGACCGCAGAGGTCGACCCTTTGGGTCACACCACCACGTACGCCAACGACCCGCGTGGCCTGCCCACCGTCGTCACCGACGCCCACGGCGGGCGCCAGCAACTGCAGTGGGATGCGCGTGGCCTGCTCACTTCCCATACCGATTGCAGCGGCAAGACGACACGCTACACCTACGACTCGCGGAGCCATCCTCATCAAGAAACCGACGCTCTCGGGCAAACCACTGTGTTGGAGCACGACCCGCAAGGTCGCTTGCTGCAGATAACGCTGCCGGACGGCGCGGCGCACCACTACCGCTACGACACAGCAGGCCAGTGTGTCATTGCCACCGACGCCCTGGGCCACAGCACGAGCTACAGCTACAACCTGCGGGGTCAGTTGACAGGCCGCTCCAAAACACTGGGGGCGCTGACCAGCAATATCCAGCTGGGCTACGACGCGGCCCGGCGGCTGGCGGCCCTGGTCAACGAGAACCGGCAGACCTACCAGTTTCAGTATGACGCGGCAGACCGTTTGGTCGGCGAGACACGCATAGACGGTACTCGCCAAGTGCTGCACTACGATGCTGCGAGCCAAGTGATCGGCGTAACCGAGCACCCCATGCCCATGGGCCAGGGCGACGCAGTCCCCGGACATGCCGACGTACAGCCCATCCACACCCAACTGGTGCGCGACGCTGCGGGCCAATTGGTGCAGAAAGGCATTTACACACCCGGCGCCGGGGCAGGCGCACAAACCGCCACGTCTGATGCGTCATCGCCCGTGTTGCAGACCCGCATCGCCTATGCATACAGCCCCACCGGCGACCTGTTGACGGCACAGCAAACCACGCCGCTGGGAGAGCCCCTCTCTCAACTTGCGTGGCAATACGATGCACTTGGCCAGGTATCGCAAGAGACCGCTGAGCACACTGTACAAGGCCGGCAGTGCAGCACCGTGCTGCACTATGAATACGACGCACTGGGCAACCGCACCGGCACCACACTGCCGGACGGGCGCACGCTAAACCACCTGTACTACGGCAGCGGCCACCTGCACCAGATCAACCTGGACGGCGCAGTCCTGGCCGACATCGAGCGCGACGACCTGCATCGCGAAGTGCTGCGCACGCAGGGCCGCCTTGCCAGCCGCTTTGCCTACGACCCGGTGGGTCGCAAGGCCGCCACGTGGGTGCGCCCCGCCATGCTGCGCGTGGGCCATGGCATCGGCAGTGACCAACGTGCCGACAGCCGGTGGAGCCCCTACAGCGGCGACTGGAGCCAACGCCTACAGCGCCGCAACCCAGAAGACACGCTGCTCAAGCGCTACGGCTACGACAAGAATGGCGAGCTCACCAGTGTCGAGCACAGCCAGCAAGGGCAGACAAGGCACCAGTACGACCAGGGCGGGCGCATCACCCACACGCATGCCACACAGCCCGAACGCAACGAACACTTCCACTACGACCTGGCGGGCAACCGCATCAACGCACTGGAAGAAAGCAATCTCAGCAGCCAAGGCAGAGGCTGGGTGCAAAACAACCGGGTCAAGGTCCTACAGGACAAGCGCTACGACTACGACGGCTTTGGCCGCCTGATCAGAAAGCGCATCGGCAGCCACA
The DNA here is from genome assembly GCF_044542805.1 of Acidovorax sp. NPDC077693. Lineage (NCBI taxonomy): Bacteria > Pseudomonadati > Pseudomonadota > Betaproteobacteria > Burkholderiales > Comamonadaceae > Acidovorax > Acidovorax sp. NPDC077693. The sequence goes on from NZ_JBITVD010000021.1 coordinate 16,952, forward strand.
CCGAACAGCACTACCGCTACGACCACCAGCACAGGCTGACCCAGGTGGCGGTGGTGCGGGCAGGCAAAGACGGCCAGCCGCAAAGCCAGCTCTTCAGCTACCAGTACGACGCGCTGGGCAGACGCATCGCCAAGACGGACAGCTTTGGCACGACAGTGTTCACGTGGGAGGGAATGCGGCTGCTGCAGGAAAGCAGAGGCGCACAGACGAGCACCTACATCTACGAGCCCGGCAGCTACGTGCCGCTGGCGCGCATCGACGGAAGCGGCAGCGTAGAACCGCACCCGGCGGCTGCGCACGCCCTGGGGGGAGATGCGGAACAAGGCAAACAAGCCAGCGTGCCCATCACCAACCCGCAGTGGGCGGACCGGTTCAACGTCGCGGCTGCTGCCAACGACGAGCCCGGCGGGTCAAGCACACCGAATGTGCGACAAGGCGCGGGTGGCGAAGACATCGCCCAGGTGTATTACTTCCACACCCAGCCCAATGGGTTGCCGGAAGAGCTGAGCGACAACAGCGGCAACCTGGTGTGGACAGCGCAATACACCACGTGGGGCAGCACGGTCAGCGAACAGTGGCAGAGCTTTGACACGGCAGGCCAACCCCAGCAGCAACTGGCAAGCCAGACGGCATCACTGCAGCAGAACCTGCGGATGCAGGGCCAGTACCTGGACAGAGAGACGGGGCTGCACTACAACACGTTCCGGTACTACGATGCGGACTTGGGGGCGTTTACGACGCCGGACCCCATTGGGCTCAATGGCGGGTTGAATCTGCATCAGTATGCGCCGAATCCGATTAGCTGGATTGATCCTTGGGGTTGGGAGAGGTGTGGAACAAATCACCCACTAAAGTGGAACGGGTCGCGTGACAGAGAAGGACTGACTCGTAAGGACCACGTTAGAAGGCATGGTGAGGATATCCCCAATAGAAATGTACCTCATGGAGTTTTTTCAGGAAACCCGATAAATCAGACTGCACAGGCATGGAAGATTGCCAAGGACCAGGGGATTCAGCCGGTTGTTCAGCCAAACGGAAATCTTGCTTATACGGTCCCAATGCGAAATGCGGGGATTCAAGGAGGAAGTGCCAGTCATCCCGATCACGGAAAAGTTTTAAATAATGTTTTAATTATTACTAAGCCAAATTCCAATCAAGTTGTAACATCATATCCCGTTCTTTAATAGCTATGGAAAAAGTTTATTTTATACATCAAGATTCCAATCACTTAGAAAGACGAAGCGATGGTTTGAACTTGGTAATTGCGCCGAAAATCAGCGCAAATGATATTTGTTTTTATTGCAATGAATATGATTCTTTTGCATTATCAATAAGTGATTTTGAGAAAAATAAATTTGTTCCCGTGCCAAAGTCGATGAATTTTCATGCGGCAAATTTACAAGAAATATGTCATCAGGGATTTTCGGGTGCTGTTGATTTAATTGCCTCGTATAACGTTGAAGGTAATCATTATAAATATATTAAATTATTTTTAAAAGGGTCGCTTGGTGGAAGTGAAAAAATTGCATTTTTTTCTCTAAAGTCCAATGATAATCAGGCTGGGGTTTTTTGTAAGCTCCCGGATTTTTTCGATGAGAAGATATATTTTTACTCGCCTCCGGAGGGCTGCTTTTGGCATCGCCCGGAGGAATTTGGGTTGAAAAGTAAAGCAGCAAAATACAAGAGCAATAACGTCTCACCAGCCTCTCTCTTAGATATATACGAGGCAGGCTATCTGGATTTAATTGTTGGAGTAAAGCAGTTCCTGCTTGCTCGCGAAGGGCTTGTGGAAAGCGATTCAATATGTTTTTAGTGGTTTGATGAATTTTGCGTTTGGCGAACGTAATGGCAATGGTGAAATAAATCATAATAAATAATTATCATTCGATTTTGGGTTTTATTAACAATGGTCTATTTTCGGCAAATGATTTTTAATAATTTAATTTGAAATTCTCAGGAATGCGCGGTGCCTAATATGCTTGCGAGTTGAGCGATAGCTGGGTCACCCAGTGAGGACAGCGTAGTACAGCGCGTGGACAGCACTGACCAGTAGGAATGGCAGAGCGCAAGCTAAGTCTTCAGCTACCAATACGACGCCCTGGGCAGGCGCATCGCCAAGACAGACAGCTTTGGCACGACAGTGTTCACGTGGGAGGGAATGCGGCAGCTACAAGAAAGCAGAGGCGCGCAGACCAGCACTTACATCTACGAGCCCGGCAGCTACGTGCCGCTGGCGCGCATCGACGGAAGCGGCAGCGTAGAACCGCACCCGGCGGCGGCGCATGCCCTGGGGGGAGATGCGGAACAAGGCAAGCAAGGCAGCGTGCCCATCACCAACCCGCAGTGGGCAGATCGGTTCAACGTCGCTGCTGCTGCCAACGACGAGCCCGGCGGGTCAAGCACACCGAATGTGCGAGAAGGCGCGGGTGGCGAAGACATCGCCCAGGTGTATTACTTCCACACCCAGCCCAACGGGTTGCCGGAAGAGCTGAGCGACAACAGCGGCAACCTGGTGTGGCGGGCGCAGTACACCACTTGGGGCAGCACGGTCCGTGAGGAATGGCAGAGCTTTGACACGGCAGGCAGACCCCAGCATCAACTGGCAAGCCAGACGGCATCACTGCAGCAGAACCTGCGGATGCAGGGCCAGTACCTGGACAGAGAGACGGGGCTGCACTACAACACATTCCGGTACTACGATGCGGACTTGGGGGCGTTTACGACGCCGGACCCTATTGGGCTCAATGGCGGATTCAATCTGCATCAGTATGCGCCGAATCCGATTAGCTGGATTGATCCTTGGGGGTGGGCTAGCACTGGTGCAGCTGGTCAGTATGACGTCCATGGTGAAGCGAGGGTGGGCAAAGACATGTACCGTATGTCTGACTATAAGCATTTTCAATAATCAAATAGGCAGCTCTATTATCAAATGAAGAATGATCCAGCCTTGCGGGCGAAAATTGAAGCTAAATATCCGGGCACTTATGATCATGTATCTCCTGGCAAACGTGGTGCTTTTAGCGGCAAACCTCCAGCGAATCTGACGTGGCATCACCATGAGCGGGTAGGAGGACTGCTCCAGTTGGTCGACAGAAATGACCATAATTCGAGGCACAAGGATTTTCACCGATCAGGTAAAGGTGGGCGTGGTTCATGGGGTGGCGGCAGTGGTTGTAGATAACTATCTTTTTGGAATTGACGATGAAAAAAATGACTTCTCTATCAGAGCTATATGAATGCGTTGCCTCAGCAGGAGAAAATGAATGGATATATACTAATATTGAGGCTTGGCATAATAATCCCCAGCATTGTGAATTCTATTTTATATCTGAGGACGAGGTTGAGGAGATGGCTGATGATGAAGTTTATGAATCTGAAGCTGGACCCTATTTGCCTGCGTCCGTCAAAAACCTTGATCTTTATCCTTGGATGCAGATTGATGTTTTAAAAGGCGTTCTTGAAAATGCTGGCATAAATAATGAGCATTTTGATGATAATAATTTTGTAAAGGCAATAAATTACTACAGGGAAAATGACGATTTTATGGATGCTTGAGGCTGCTTCGGGAATTTGGCGATGACATATTTTTAATTTAGTCAAAAACCAAGAGTCAGACAACGATGTAACGCTGGCGCGCCTTAGTGCCAGCGGGGATGCTATGGAGCGAGGTGGGCTGGGCACCCAAGGACCGATGCCGCAGCCCCGAGAATCCAAAAACCATAGCTGCTGGCGCTGTACCAACAAGCGCCAGAGGAAGAGTAGAGGCTAAGTGCAAAACAACCGGGTCAAAGTGCTGCAGGACAAGCGCTACGACTACGACGGCTTTGGCCGCCTGATCAGAAAGCGCATAGGCAGCCACACCGAACAGCACTACCACCAACCCACAGTGGGCGGACCGGTTCAACGTCGCTGCTGCTGCCAACGACGAGCCCGGCGGGTCAAGCACACCGAATGTGCGACAAGGCGCGGGTGGCGAAGACATCGCCCAGGTGTATTACTTCCATACCCAGCCCAATGGGCTACCGGAGGAGCTGAGCGACAACAGCGGCAACCTGGTGTGGCGGGCGCAGTACACCACCTGGGGCAGCACGGTCCGTGAGGAGTGGCAGAGCTTTGACACGGCAGGCAGACCCCAGCATCAACTGGCAAGCCAGACGGCATCCCTGCAGCAGAACCTGCGGATGCAGGGGCAGTACCTGGACAGAGAGACGGGGCTGCACTACAACACGTTCCGGTACTACGATGCGGACTTGGGGGCGTTTACGACGCCGGACCCCATTGGGCTGTTGGGCTGGAAACCCAGGCGCAACGGCAAAGCTCCGGTGGCACCGGCACCCACGGGCCCACAGCACAAGCCTCGCTGTGCGAGGTGTACTACTTCCATACCGACTAGGTGGGCCTGCCCGAAGAGCTGAGCAACGCCCAAGGGCAGTTGGTCTGGCAAGCCCAGTACAAGACTTGGGGAAGCACGGTAGAAGGGCACTGGGAGGCTCGCCGCTTGCACGGGGCGAAAGTGCAGGGGCAAAACGCAAGGGGATATCCCGGGGGAGAACCGACAAGAGCAGAATCTGCGATGCAGTACGCGGAATAATGTGGTCTCGAGAGTTAAAAATATTATTCAGAGGCGGTGCATACTAAAATTCAGGCGTTATCAGATGACTGGGTAGTTAGCTATGGAGGCTGGTGGTCAAATGATAATTAATCGTAAAAGTTGCTCGGAGATTAAAATTTTGTACATCCTGTGTAGTAAAGTCAATACATATGATCTAATTGATTTTCATTGCCAATATTCCAGTGACCATCTTCTCTTCAAAGAAGGGCGATCTTTAATGGGCGAGGGGGTGTTTTTGTCATATGAAATTGAAGATGCTAAAAAGTTAAATAGACTAAAAAAAGTGCATTATGTGGAATGCTCCGGACCTTCTTTGGTATCTCAAGATTTTAAAGAGGTTTTTAAGGAGCAAGAGGAGAGAGGCGAGGTTGAATTTTTTGAGGTCGATATCAGGTGTGGAGGTCAACCTGTGGGTGGGTTTTACGCAATTAATGCGCTAAACAAAGTTGGTTGCACAAATATGGCTGTCAGTGAATATTCTATTTCTAATTTTGATTTGAATAATCCGCAGTATGATTTCGACTATCAGGTTCTCTATGATGAAATCGGCGGTTTGGATATCGCCATTTGCGCTGAAATGCCCAGGGAGTTGGTTGTAAGCAAAACGCTTGTGGATAAAATTAAAATAAATAAAATTAAGGGTTTTGTTTTGTATTCGACCTTGGATATGACCATGAAAAATAGGTCGATATTCTTGAATATATAAGTCTCACGTTATGCAGAACGTTTCTCTTTCGTTAGAGACACACGGTTGATTAAGACGGGGATGGAAACGTCGGTGCCAAACAAGCTGAGCTATTACAGTGGCAGCTTGGCACGCTATGGGCAGCACGGGCTGGGAAGAGATTCGGCACAGCTGGCCAACCCGGTATCAATTGGGGAGCGATACCGCATCACTCCAGTAGGACCTGGCGATGTTTTGAAAGTATCTAGACATGGACGTTGGGCTGTACTATAAAATATTCCGGTGCGGTGATGCATTCAAAAAGCCGATATAAAAATGGAAATTATTAGCTATTTCTATCAATCATCTAAACACTTGTCTGAAGCGCGATTGGATATTTTGCGTGGCGGGCGAATGCAATTTGTTGATATATTTGGCTTTCTGAATCGTTTTGATTTTGACTATAGATGCGTATTGATCATTGAATGCGTTGATTCGTTGTTGGAAAGTAGTAGAAAATATATTGAGGGTAGTCCGGCCTACTATCGAAATTATGAGGTTGATTTGCAGGTGGATATTGCGTTTTCCAATCTGACTGCAGATGTCGATTTGCCATTGACAATTAAGCGTGGTGGGAGCTTTGACTTGCATGTCTCTGCGTCTCGATATGTGCCATTGATTGGTATGAATTGCACAAGCGAGGAGTATGAGAAGAGAGGGGTCGCTTACTCCGAAATAATCTTTATTCATCTAACCTTCTGCAAAAGAAAAAGTGTCGCGACTCCAAGTCTGGAAGCAAATCAATTCATTTACGAAAGTTATGATCAACTGGGTTTCGTTGGCATGGATGAAGCGCTGTTTAATAATTTTATCGTCGAAAGACTAGGGCGAGGAAAACATGATCTTTTGCACAGTTTCACAACTACCGAGATTGCAAATGAACTCTTCCATGCTGGATTGATGATCCTTTGTTGGGGGATAACTCCGTGGGTTTATATGATCAACTCACTTGACAGTGATGAGGTCAGCATGTCTTTTACTGCAGGATTACCTGTGTGCCAAAGTGGATCCTATGTTTTTCAAGAAAAAATCAAAGAGATATCCATCGTGCCTGGAATTGCATTGAAGGAGTGGGATACGGAGTCTCAACGCACTTGGCCGAAATTAAAATTGAATGGCGTGGGACGGGTCGTCAAGGTTGATCTCTGTGTCGCAAAAGCCATTAACCCCTACGATACTTCCGTGCTAGATTACTTGCCGATCCCATTCTTCAATTTAAATCGGATTGACGTCGCCTTGGCAGAATCTGTGCCCATTCTTTCGGCTGACATTGAGTCCTGCATGTCATAAATCTGAATGGGGTGGCAACGTTCTCATGGGTGAGGCATCCCGATGCAATCAGTGCAGATGGGGTGTGAATTTAGCATTCGAAGATCACAAGCATATGGCTGATATAATTTCCGAATCAAAGTCATTTCGAAAATAGCCACGATCAATGGACCGTGTCGAAATTTTTGCCAGTGCTTCGATCTTGAATTTCATAAGCCCCCCAGGAGTAATTTTTGACCAGCAAATCCCATCTGAATTTTTCTGAATCCTTCGCAGAACAGTTCAAAGCCACACTCAATGCGAAGACGGATTGGACTGGAATCTCTTGGCAGGACATGGAAACCGCCATCGGCCCAAATGCCGATAAATATCGGGCGCTGTGGGACCGGGTCACCAGCACTGAAAAGAAGGGTGTGTTTGCCCATTTCAGCCCGTGCTGGACGGGCATTCCCTTTCTGGGCGTGAGCTGGGCTGTGTCCAGGCGCATGTACCCGCTGGCGGCCATGCTGTTGTTGGCGTTGCTGGTCTTGAATCTCGCGTTTCCGGGCGAGAGCGGTGCGGCCAGGGCGTTGGGGATTGCGATCCTTGTGTCGTTCACCCACAAGAACACCTACCTGCGCTGGATGGCCCATTGCATCCGCCGCATCGATGCGCAGGGGCTGGCTGGGCCGGAGCGTGATGCAGCGCTGCGCGCAGTGGGTGGGTTGGACCAGAAGTCCGGGTGGATCGCCGCGGGCGTTCTGATCCTGCTGGCGGTCGTGTTGGGTGTCGTTTTCAGCTAGGGGGCCAAGCCAACTACGGTTGCTGGAGGCCCCCAGCACGGGGCAGCATCCTTCCCCAGCACATCAAATCAAGGCGCTGCGCGCCGATGAACGCACGCTGCGGCCGATATCCTGGGCTCCTTGCGCGATCGGCCACGAGGCCCTTGGGGCGGCAGCGCTGTGGCCCGCAGCGCGCCTGCCTCTTACTTCGCAGTGATCTTCACAGCGTGCAGCGCCTGTGTCGTGTTGAACTTCACGCGGATCGACTTGGCGGGTACGCCTTGCTTGACCAGTTCGTTGCGCACTGCCATGGCGCGCATCAATGCGATCTCGCGGGCGTCCACGGGGGCGTCCTTGCGGTGGCAGTAGCCAGTGATCTCCAGGCGTTCATTGGGCTCCCGCGTGGACGCCAGCCGGGTCAGGATGGCCTGGGTTTCGGGCGACAGTTTCACCTGCGTCGGCTTGAACTCCGCGACGATGCCGTCGGCGGGCAGGCGCGGCTCTTCTGGGGCCGGTGCGGGCGCTGCTTCGGGCGGCGGTGGTGGTGGCTCCGCCATGGGCGTCGCGGCAGTGACTTCGGGCTCCGGCGCGGGCGCCGGTGTGTCTGCGCAACCGGCCAGGAGCAGCGCTGCTGCGGTGAGCAGACCCCAGGGAACAAAGCGTGTGTGAAGCATGGACATACCTATCTATCAAAGAAAGAGAACAAAAGAGAAAACCCCGGCCACGGGCGGTATGCACTGCGGCCCGGCGTGGTGCCATGAAAGCCCGCAGGTGACCCGCTCTGCCTGCTGATCGGTCATGGGACAAGGAAGGTGGCCACCCTGCGCCTCAGGCTCTGTCAGCAGGGCCGCCAGCCCGGCGCGCGGGGCGCACGGGTGGCGCCGAGACGCTGCAGGGCCTGGGCCCCGGCCCGGCTCATTGCACCAGTTGCCAGAAGGTCACCTGCGCAAACTTGGCGTCGTTGGCCCAAGGGTCCCAGATGGTCTTGTCGCCCCGGCTCTTGGCGCCCGGCCACGAGCCCAGCGAGGTGGACATCGCCGGTGCGTAACTGCCGCGCGTGCGCAGGGTTTCGGACTTGCCGTCGCGGGTGTAGCTGTAGCCGCCCGCGGTCGTGTCGGGACCGGGGTACACGACGATCACGTGTCCGTTGGACGTTTCTGATTTTCCGCCGACGATGAGGGCGCCTTCGCGTGCGAGTCGTCCGACCTGGCCCGCTGGCACGATCTTCCAGTGGGCCTGTCCGCGCATGTGCTCGACGAGCGCATTGGCGCTCAGCCAGGCCTGGTTGGGCAGGTACTGCTTGATGACATGCCAGACGGCATGGCTGCAGGAGTTGGGGTACAGCGCATAGGCAGCGTCGCACGCCTGCTTGAGCTTGCTGACGGATGGGGCGGTGTCTGCTACGTCGGTGGGCACGAGGTCTTGTCCTGAGAGGGGTGGGTGTTCTTGGCGGCATAGCCGCCGCTGCGGGCATTCCAGTGGAGGCTGGGCAGGGTGGCGTCGCCACCGACCGCGGGGGAGCGCACTTTCAGGCGCAACTCGTGCGGAATGCCGCGTTGCCACCGCCCGGCGCTGATGGTGAGCTCCTGCGGCGGGTCGACCGGAAAAAGGTGGCCGATGCGGCCCAGGCAGCGTCCGGTGGCGTCGATGAGCATGGGCAGCGGAAAGTTCTGCCATGGCGCGTCGGCCGGCAGGGCCTTGTAGTAGTCGTCGGTGAAGACGCTGAGCAGGCGCACCTGGGCCTGGGCGGTGTGCGGGGCGGTCGGCTGCGCCAGGGGGCAGACTTTGACCGCTGCGCGGTAGGCCGCCATGTCGGCGGGCAGGCCCATGCCTTGCTCGACGGGCGTGCAGGCGGCCGGGGCAATGGTTACGAAGTCGTGGGCCTGTGCGGCGCAGGCCCATGCGAACGACGCCGTGCAGAGACACGCGCGCCACCAAGCGGGTGCAGACATGAAAGAGGGTTTCCCAAACAGCAGAACATGCGGTGAGCGATCTGTGTCACTCTGAAACGACGCCGAGTGTCGCTGCAGTTACCGGATGTTTTGAAGTCAACCAACCGTTTGGCAACCCCTTGATTCAGCTTTCACACAAACGAACACATCGCATCATCCGGTAACTGAAATGGGCGTTTGGTCAGCGATGGGCAGCAGATTGTGCTTTGGCCTGGATGACACGCCACACACTGGGAGCGAAGGCGACGGACCGGTTCAGGCCAGCGCGGCCTCGATATCCCCTGCCAGCTTCTTGGGTGCATCCTGCGGCGCGTAGCGCCGTATCACCCGGCCGTCCTTGCCGACGAGGAACTTGGTGAAGTTCCACTTGATGGCCTTGCTGCCCAGCAGGCCAGGGGCCTCGGCGGTGAGCCACTGGTACAGGGGCGATGCGTTGGCGCCGTTCACATCGATCTTGGCCATCATCGGAAAGCTCACGCCGTAGTTCAGCTGGCAGAAGCTGGCGATCTCGTCATTGCTGCCCGGGTCCTGGCTGCCGAACTGGTTGCACGGAAAGCCCAGCACCACCAGGCCCTGGTCCGCGTACTGCTTGTGCAGCTCTTCGAGCCCGCCGAACTGGGGCGTGAAGCCGCAGGCGCTGGCCGTGTTCACGATCAGCAGCACCTTCCCCTGGTACTGCGAGAGCGGCACGGTCTGGCCGTTCATCTGCTGGGCTTCAAAGTCGTAGATGCTGTGGTCGGGCATGGCGCAGGCTCCTGAGGGTGGAAGGAAGACGCACCATGGTAGTTCTTTCAGTGCGGCGCCGCGCCGGGCCGGCGGAACTGCAGTGCCGCCAGCAGCGATGCCAGCAGGATCAACGCGCCGCCCACCACCGTGCGGGGCGTGAGGGTGGCGGCGCCCAGCAGGGCCGATGACACGCTGGCGAACATCACCTCCGACAGCATCACCAGCGCCGTGGTGCCGGCCGCCAGGCGCGCGGCGCCGAACTGCAGGGCCCAGTTGCCCAGCATGAGCACGCCGGCCAACAGCACGGCGGTGATGAGCCAGGTACTGTTCACCGCCGGGAACGATTCGACCACGCCCACCTGCAGCCCCACGCAGGCCACGGCCAGTGCCATCAGCATGCAGCCGCCGAACATCGAGAACATGCGCGCAGGGCCCGGCACAGCATGCAGGCGGCGCAGGGTCACGTTGGTCAGCGCGAACATGAACCCGCCCAGCAACGCCAGGCCGTCGGCCAGCGACAGGTTCTGCAGCAGCCGCGCAGCGGGCGCCCCCTCGGGCAGCAGCACCAGCACCACGCCGGTGAACGCCAGCGCCAGGCGCAGCAGCGCCGAGGTGGTGGGACGCTCGCCCAGAATCCTCCAGGCCAGCAGCACCGCCCAGGCGGGCATCAGATAGAACAGCAGGATCACGCGCACCACGTCGCCAATGGTCACGGCCCAGTTGAACGCCACATTGTTCAAGCCCGAGCTCAGCGCCAGCAGCCACAACTCAGGATGCGCCCGCACCTGCGCCAGAATGCCGGGCCGCCACGCCACCAGCCCCATCAGCACCACCGCATACATGAACGCCGTGGCCCACAGCGGGTGCAGCCCCGCCTGGTGCATGTGCTGAAACGGCCACCACGCCAGCCCCCAGACAAAGGCGTTGAACAGCAGGGCAGCAAAGGGCAGGCGCGATGGCATAGGAAAAAAGGGTCGCTACCGCCCACTGGTCAAGCGCGAGCAGCTATAAAAACGATAGTAATCGACGTCGCCCGCAAAAACTGGCGCGCCCTAAAAACCAGTGCACCCGTGGATCTGGCTCCGCCAGTCCAGGGGGTGCGTCCCCCTCCGGGGGAAGCGGCGCAGCCGCTCAGGGGGGCTTCTCAGTGATGCGCGTCGTGCCGCGCAATGTGCAGCAGGTGCTCCACCTCTTCGCGGTGGTGAATGCAGTTGTTCTGGTGCCAGCGCCGGATCAGCCACATCACGCCCGCCACCACCAGACCGAACGCGGTGATGGCGCCGAACACCGACAGGCCCAGCTTGAGCGACAGGCTGTAGAACGCGCCCAGCGCCAGGATGCAGGCCTGCTCGTTGAAGTTCTGCACGGCGATGGAGCGGCCCGCGCCCATCAGGTTGTGGCCCCGGTGCTGCAGCAGCGCGTTCATGGGCACCACGAGGTAGCCGCCCAGCCCGCCCAGCACGATGAGGAACGGTATCGCCACCCAGATGTTGTTGATGAACACCATCAGGATCAGCAGCAGCCCCATCGCAATGCCCAGCGGGATCACCTTGGTGGCGACATCCAGGCGCATGCGCATCGACGCGACCACTGCGCCCACGGCGGTGCCGATGGCGACCACGCCCGTGAGGGCCGAGGCCTGCGTGGTGTTGTAGCCCAGTGCCACGGCGGCCCACGCCAGAACGATGAACTTGAGATTGCCGCCCGCGCCCCAGAACAGCGTGGTGGTGGACAGCGAGATCTGGCCGAGCTTGTCGCGCCACAGGCGGCTGTTGCAGGCCCAGAAGTCCGGCAGCAGGCTGAGCGCGTTGGACAGCACGCCGCGCGACGGGTCGGCACGCATGGGGCGCATCTCCACGCCGGTGTGCGGGATGCGGGTGTTGAACCAGGCGGCCAGCGCATACACCGCGATCAGCGCGGCAATGGCCGATTCGGCAGGCGTGTCCACACCCGTGTCGATGAACGGAATGTCGAGACCCAGCAGCATGGAAGACAGGTGGTGGCCCACCAGCTGGCCGCCGAACAGCACGCCCAGGATGATCGATGCGATGGTGAGCCCTTCGATCCAGCCGTTGGCCTTGACCAGCTGCGACGCGGGCAGCAGCTCGGTCAGGATGCCGTACTTGGCCGGGGAGTAGGCCGCGGCACCGAGGCCCACCACCGCGTAGGCGATGAGCGGGTGCGAGCCGAACAGCATCATCAGGCAGCCCACCACCTTGATGGCATTGCTGACGAACATCACCTTGCCCTTGGGCAGGGCGTCGGCGAAAGCGCCCACGAAGGGCGCCAGCACCACATAGAACAGCGCGAACATGGGGACCAGCGCAGCGCGCTGCCATTCCGGGGCGCCCTCTGAGCGCAGGAGTTCCACGGCGGCGACGAAAAGTGCGTTGTCGGCCAGCGAGCTGAAAAACTGCGCCGACATGATGGTGTAGAAACCGCGCTTCATCGAATGGCTGTTGGTGCATCAGTTCGGCTGATGCCCTGTTAAAAGTGGGGAACCCTGGCAAGTGACAGACGGTTATATCACGCGGATAAACGGCCACGATGCCAGAATCCTTCGCGTATTCCCCGGTAAATCCCTCGCTCCATCAGGTCCTTTTCCATGCCACGTCCCATCACAGCCACCATCCACACCGCCGCCCTGCACCAGAACCTGGAGCGCGTGCGCCAGTCGGTCCCCGACGCCAAGGTCTGGGCGGTGGTCAAGGCCAATGCCTATGGGCACGGTATCGAGCGGGTGTTCGAGGGCCTGCGCAGCGCCGACGGCTTTGCGCTGCTGGACCTGGGCGAGGCCGAGCGGGTGCGCCAGCTGGGCTGGCGCGGGCCCATCCTGCTGCTCGAAGGCGTGTTCGAGCCGCGCGACCTGGAGCTGTGTTCGCGCCTGTCGCTGTGGCACGCCGTGCATTGCGACGAGCAGATCGACATGCTGGCCGCGCACAAGACGCAGGTGCCGCACCGCGTGTTCCTCAAGATGAACTCCGGCATGAACCGCCTGGGCTTCACGCCCCAGCGCTACCGCGCGGCCTGGGCGCGGCTCGACGCCTTGACGCAGGTGGACGAGATCTCGGTCATGACCCACTTCAGCGATGCCGACGGCCCCCGCGGCATCGGCCACCAGATCGACGTGTTCAACCAGACCACGCAGGACCTGCCCGGCGAGCGCAGCCTGGCCAACAGCGCGGCCACGCTGCGCCACCACGGCGACGCGCGCCTGCGCTCGGACTGGGCGCGGGCCGGCATCGTGCTGTACGGCAGCGCGCCGGACTTCCCCGAAAACGATGCCGCGCACTGGCAGCTCGCGCCCACCATGACGCTGTCCACCCGCCTGCTGGCTGTGCAGCAGCTGCAAAAGGGCGACACCGTGGGTTACGGATCGCGCTTCACGGCCGAAGGGCCGCTCACCATCGGCGTGGCGGCCTGCGGCTATGCCGACGGCTACCCGCGCCACTGCGACACCGGCACGCCCGTGCTGGTGGGCGGCGTGCGCACGCAGCTCGTGGGCCGCGTGAGCATGGACATGGTCACGGTGGACCTCACGCCGCTGGTCGAGCGCGGCATGCCGGTGGGCTTCGGCACCGAGGTCACGCTGTGGGGCCAGGCCAGCAACGGAGCAATCCTGCCAATCGACGAGGTGGCGCGCGCGGCCGGGACGGTGGGGTACGAGCTGATGTGCGCGCTGGCCCAGCGTGTGCCGGTGGCGGTGGACGGAGAACGCTGACGCCCGGTCCTGCCGACACCGCCCGCGGGCTGTGGCACGCGGATTCGTCGACAAGTTCACGGGCCCTGCCGCTGGCCGGGCAGGGCGGAGCGTCGGCACGGCCTGAAAGTGGTGTGAAATGGGCGCCGCTGCGCAGCAAGAAGCAAAAGCAAAAGCAAAGAAGAAAACACCGCAGCACCAGTCCAGCGCCTGCGGCGGTCCTGCATCGGGACTGCGGCAGGCCCTGCCTCCACCTTCACGACGCGTTTCCTTGTATGGCCACTCCCCGCAGCGACCGCAGCAACGGCAGCAAAAACAACAGCCATCACGGCAACCCCAACCAGCCGAAAAAGGGCTCCAGCTGGCGCTCCGTGCGCATGCCGCAGCACGCCAGCGTCGCGCGCACCCTGCAGCAGCGCTACAGCCTGCGGCTGCACGGGCTGCTCATCGGCAGCTTCACGCTGCTGCTCATGTGGTGCACCTCGCACGTGCAGATGCTGGCGGGGGGGGAGTCGCTGGCGCTGCGGTATGCCGTGACGCTGTCGGTCGGCTACCTGGGGTATCTGCTGGTGCTGCGCGCCTGGGCAGCGCGGCTGGTGCGCAGGCGCGAGGAGGAAGAGGACAGCGTCGATGCCAACGTGGACCTGCCCGACCTGTCCTGGCCCGGCGGCGGCTCGCCGTCCGGTGGCGGCCATGTGCCGATGCCGCGCACAGGGGGCGGCAACTTCGGCGGCGGCGGTGCGTCGGGGGACTACGGCAGCAGCAGTGGCAGCGACGGCAGTGCCCTGGGCGACCTGGCCAGCGGCGCGGCCGATGCGCTGGGCAGTGCCGACGAAGGGGCCGTGGTGGTCGTGCCGGTGGTGGCCATCTTTCTCATCGGCGCGGCGCTCATCCTGGGCGCGGGCTCGCTGGCCATGCTGTTCTTCGGCTGGGACGTGCTGCTGACCGTGGCGGTGGAGATCGCGTTTTCGGTGGCCACGGCGCGCGCCGCCGTGGGTGTGGAGCGCGAGGGCTGGCTGGGCGCCGCCGTGCGGCTGACCTGGAAGCCGCTGCTCGGCGCGCTTATCTGCGCCGTGGCGCTGGGCGCGACCATCGACCATTTCCTGCCCGATGTGCAGTCCCTGCCACAGGCGGTGCGGGCGATTCAGGGGCGTTGAGCCCGGGAATCAATTCGCTATATTTTGTATAGCTGAAAAGTGTTATTCATCCAGCGGTAGAGCACATTTTTCTTGAATCGCCGAGGTGGGAGGCGGTGGGGCGAGGGCCGCACCCTGGCGCCCTAGCGGCGGCCGTGCCGGCCTTCCCCGCACCCCGGGCCGCCCAGCGCATCGACACTGCTGCGCACCTGCGCCAGCAAGGCCAGCAACTGGGCCTGCGTGGCGCTGTCGCAGCCCTGCAGCAGCGTGGCCGCCACGCCGCGGCGGGCCTCGCGCAGCGCCTGGTTCAGAGCCAAGCCCTGGGCGCTCAGGCTCAGACAGCGGCTGCGCTTGTCCTCGGCATTGGGCGCGCTCTCCAGCCAGCCCTTGTCCTGCAGCATGCCCACCATGCGCGCCACCTGCGCCTTGTCGGCACCGCTGTGGGACACCAGCTCCTTTTGCGTGGCGCCCGGGTGGCGGCCCACGAACATCAGCGCCCGCACTTCGTTGAGCGTGAGCTCCGGGTGCACCGACGCCATGGTGCGCACCATGTGCGCCTTGTACACATGCAGCAGGTCGTGCATGGCGTCAAAGACGTCGGAAGGCCCCTTTGGAGCGGCGGTTCGGGAATTCATCGTGTTGTGTGGTTGACAAAATCAACCAATGAGAAGATCATTTGGTGGACTTTGTCAACATTCTAGATCATGAACACACCTCTGCCCCTTGCCACTCCTGCGCACCTTGCCGTCGAACGCGTCCGCCACACCCTGCAAGCCCGCCACCTCCAGGTGGTGCGGCGCACCGACCTCAGCCCCGGCTTCGTGCGGCTGACCCTGGCCGGGCCTGAACTGGCCGGTTTCGTGAGCGCGGGTTTCGACGACCACCTCAAGCTCATCCTGCCGCAGCCGGGGCAAGAGCGCCCCTCGCTGCCGTCGGTGCAGGACGGCCGCCCGGTGTTCCCCGACCCGCGCCCCGTGCTGCGCGACTACACGCCTGCACGCTTTGATGCCGCCGCGCGCGAGCTCGACATCGAAGTGGCCCTGCACGACGCCGGCCCCGCCACCGACTGGGCGGCCAGCGTCTTCGTCGGGCAGTGGGTGGGCATTGCCGGGCCGCGCGGCAGCCTGGTCATCCCCACGGGTTTCGACTGGCACTGGCTCATCGGGGACGCGTCGGCCCTGCCGGCCATCGCGCGCCGCCTGGCCGAGCTGCCTGCCACCACCACCGCCACGGTCCGCATCCACGTGCGCAACCCGGCGGACCAGCGCACCCTGGCCAGCGCCGCGCGGCTGGACCTGGCGTGGGTGGACTCCTTGCCCGCAGCAGTCGATGCGCTCGCGATACCGCCCGGCGCAGGCTACATCTGGGCCGCCGGCGAGCACAGCGACATGGCCGCAGTGCGCAAGGCGGTACTCTCCAAGCCCGGGGTGGACGCCAAGCGCATGCGCATCGCGGCGTACTGGAAGCGCGGCGTGGCGGATCACCACGAGGACCTGGCCAGCGTGTGAGGGGCGCGGTGCGCCTGCACTGCACAGCGCAGCGCAGGGTGCTGCCGCTGCCTGGATGCCTGGATGGTGGCCAGGCAGAGGCGATCAATGAATCAGCTGAGCAGCGTCTGCGCAGCCGCCTGCTGCACCGCCTCCGTCATGCGGTGCAGCGCCCGCACGTTCAGGCGCCAGTACTGCCAGTACAGCGGCACATCCACCGGCCTGCCGGGGACCAGCTCCACCAGCGCGCCCGTCTTCAGGTCGCGCTCCACCATCGGGTCGGGCGTCATGCCCCAGCCCAGCCCGGCGCGCGTGGCGGCGACAAAGGCGTGCGCGTCCGGCAGCCAGTGCACCGGCGGCGTGAAGGCGCGCCGGGTGATGCGCCGCACGAAGCGCCCCTGCAGCGCGTCCTTGCGGTTGAACACCAGCATGGGCGCCTGCACCAGCGACGCGGCGTTCACGCCCTGCGCAAAGTGGCGCTGCATGAACGCGGGGCTCGCCAGCGCCCGGTAGCGCAGGGTGCCCAGCGGCAGCACCTGGCAGCCCTGCACCGGCTGCGGGTCGGCCGTCACGGCGGCCATCACGCGGCCTTCGCGCAGCAGGTTGGCCGAATGGTCCTGGTCCTCCACATGGATGTCGAAGGTCAGGCCCGGGCCCTCCGCCGCATGGGCGTGTGCCATGGCCGCAGGAAACCACGTGCCGAGTGAATCGGCATTCACGCCGATCGCCAGGCGGATGGACGCGTGCTGCCCGCCACCGATGGCGTCGAGCGCGTCGGCCTCGCTCAATGCGACCTCGCGGGCATGCCGGTACAGCGCCTGCCCTGCGTCCGTGGGCGTGCAGGGCGTGGCCCGGCGCACCAGCACCTGGCCCACGCGCTCTTCCAGCAGCTTCACGCGCTGGGACACCGCCGACCGGGTGACATGCAGCACGGCGGCGGCGCGCTCGAAGCTGCCCTCGTCGATCACGGCGGCAAAGGCGCTGAGCTGGGCGGAATCAAGGGCCATGGCGGGCGGTACGGTGGGTGGTTAGCCATTCTGACGGATCGTTAGAAAGTATAGCTACCGTGAACACGCTGCCATCGCCACAATCCGGCGCATGAGCAGCACCGCCTTCGTCCATGGATTCACGTCCACCGCCCTTTTGATCATGGCCATTGGCGCGCAGAACGCGTTCGTGCTGCGCCAGGGGCTGCGGCGCGAGCACGTGCTGCCCGTGGTGCTGTTCTGCGCCGTGTCCGACGCGGTGCTGTTGCAGGCCGGCATCTGGGGCATGGGCGGCGTGCTGGCCGCCCGGCCGGAATGGGCGCAACTGATGCGCTGGGCCGGCGCCATCTTCCTCGTGGCCTACGCGCTGCAGGCCGCGTCGCGGGTGTTCAAGCCCAGTCACCTGCTGGTGTCGGCCCACGGCGCGGGCGCGAGCCTGCGCACCACGCTGCTCACGCTGGGCGCGCTGACCTGGCTCAACCCGCATGTCTACCTGGACACCGTCGTGCTGCTGGGCACCATGGCCAGTCCCTATCCCACCCGGGGCCGGGCCACCTTTGCGGCGGGCGGGTCGCTGGCCAGCGCGCTGTGGTTCCTCGGCCTCGGGTTCGGCTCGCGCTGGCTGGCGCCGCTGTTCGCCTCGCCCGGCGCGTGGCGGGTGCTGGACGGCGCCACCGCGGCCACCATGCTCGTACTGGCCGGCGTGATGGCGTGGGGTTGATGCTGCCATAGGCACGCCTAAGCTAAGAAGGATAAGTTCGTTAGCGAAACCTGCGCTTTGATCCATAGTGCGGGCATCGACTGATCTGGAGTGATTTCCCCCATGCGTTTCAAGACCCTTCTCCTGGCCGCGGCCATTGCCACTGCGTTGCCCCTGGCCGGCCAGGCCAAGACCTTCCGCTGGTCCCGTGCGGTGGACGTTTCGTCCTGGGACATCCACGCCCAGAACGTGGGCGTGAACAACACCCTGCACGCCGCCGTGTACGACACCCTGGTCGAGTACAACAGCAAGACCTTCAAGACCGAGCCCGCGCTGGCCACCGAATGGAAGCGCGTGAGCCCCACGCAGCTGCGCATCTCCCTGCGCAAGGGTGTGAAGTTCAGCGACGGCAGCGACTTCACGGCCGACGACGCCAAGTTCTCGCTGGAGCGCGCCAAGGCCAAGAGCTCCAACTACGCCGTGTATGCGCTGGGCATCGACCGCATCGAGAAGGTGGACGCGCACACCATCGACATCTTCTCCGACCTGCCCAACCCCGTGCTCGTGAACCAGCTCACCGAGCTGCGCATCCTGAGCAAGGCCTGGGCCGAGAAGAACAAGTCGGTGGAGCCCAAGGACATCAAGACCAAGGACGAAAACTTTGCCCACCGCAATGCGCTGGGCACCGGCCCCTTCCAGCTCAAATCCTGGGCGCCCGATCAGCGCGTGGTGCTCGAGCCCAACCCGCACTGGTGGGGCAAGTCGCAGTTCCCCACCAACGTGACGGAGGTGGTCTACACCCCCATCAAGGCCGATGCCACGCGCACCGCCGCGCTGCTGTCGGGCGAGATCGACTTCGTGATCGACCCCGGCCTGCAGGACCTGGCGCGCATCCGCCAGACGCCCACGCTCAAGGTGCTGGAAGGCGCCGAGTACCGCACCATCTTCCTGGGCCTGGACCAGTACCGCGAAGAGCTCCCGGGCTCCGACGTGAAAGGCAAGAACCCGCTCAAGGACGTGCGGGTGCGCAAGGCGCTCTACCAGGCCATCGACATCAACGCCATCCAGCGCGTGGTGCTGCGCGGCCTGGCGCAGCCCACGGGCACGCTGATCGCCCGGCAGGTGAACGGCTGGACGCCCAAGGCCGACGTGCGCTGGCCTTACGACGCCAAGGCCGCGCAGAAGCTGCTGGCCGATGCGGGCTACCCCAACGGCTTCGAGGTGGACTTTGCCTGCAGCGCCGGCCGCTACATCAACGACGAGCAGCTGTGCCAGGCCATCACCTCGCACTGGGCCAAGATCGGCGTCAAGGCCAAGCTGCGCTCGCTGCCGTTTGCCACGTACTTCCCGATGATCCAGCGCAACGAGGCCAGCATCTACCTGCTGGGCTGGGGGGTGCCGACGTTCGACGCGTTCTACTCGCTGCAGTCGCTGATCCGCTCGCCAGGCGCCGGCGGTGACGGCAACTTCAACCTGGGCCGTTACTCCGACCCGCAGCAGGACGCGCTGATCGAGCGCATCAAGAAGGAAACCGACGCGCCCACACGCAACACGCTCATCGAGAAGGTGCTGGTGCAGGACCATGAGGCGATCTCGCACATCCCGCTGTACAACCAGGTGATCCCATGGGCGGCCACGCAGAAGGTGGACGTGCCGCACCGCGCGGACAACCGCATCGACTGGCGGTATCTGAAGGTGAATTGATCCGCTGGCAGCGGTGACTACGCAAAGGCCCCGGCGCTGCGAAAGCGCCGGGGCCTTTCTTTTTTGGGGGCGAGGGCGAGTGGCAGGATTCGCGGTGGCGGGCTGAGCCTGTCGAAGCCTTGCACAGCAGCGCCTCAACCCGGTGCCACAACCCTCACGCCAACGCGCGCTGCACCGCAGGCCGCGCCGCCACGCGCTCGAAGTGCGCGGCCACCTTGGGGAATGTCGCGATGTCCACACCATCGCTCTTCAACCAGCCGGCGATGGTGAAGAGGTACGCATCGGCCACCGAATAGTGCTCGCCCAGCACCCACGGGCCCTGCAGGTAGTGCTGCTCGATCACCTCGAAACATTCGGTCATGGTCTGCGGCACCTTGCGCTGCATGGCCGCAATGGCTTCGGGCTCATCGGCCCAGCGGCCCGCGCGCCGGCCGTGGGCATGCGCCACGTGCACGGTGGATGCGAGGTAGCTGTTGAACTCCTGCAGGCGCGCCAGAGCGAACGGGTCGTCCAGCGGTGCGAGCCGCGCCTCGGGAAATTGCTGCGCCACATACACCAGCAGTGCCGGGGTCTCGGTCAACACGCCGCGGTCGGTGACCAGCGCGGGCACGCGGCCCTTGGGGTTGATGGCCAGGTACTCGGCGCTGCGCTGCTGGCTGTTGGCAAAGTCCAGCCGCGCGACCTCGTGGCCCGCGTTGGCCTCGTGCAGGGCGATGTGGACGGCGAGGGCGCAGGTGCCGGGGGCGTAGAAAAGCTTGAGCATGGTGAGGGTGAGATTCGGGTCGGGTGGAAGAAAACGGAACGGGACTAATAGAGGCCGCGGGTCTGTGCCATCAGCCGCACCAGGCCCAGCAGCGCATCGGTGTGCGGCGTGGGCGTGTGGGTGATCTGGCCCAGTTCGCGCACCGCGCCCACCAGCGCGTCGATCTCCATGGGCTTGCCGGCCTCCACGTCCTGCAGCATCGAGGTCTTGAAAGCGCCCAGCTTGCGGGTGACGGCGTGGCGGTCCTCGGGTTGCTGGTCGATGGGCAGGCCCAGCTTCTCGCCGATGGCCTTGGCTTCGAGCATGACGTGCGAGATGAAGCCGCGCACCAGCTCGTCGTCGAGGATGCGGTCGGTGGTGGCGCCGGTGAGCGCGCTGATCGGGTTCATGGTGAGGTTGCCCCAGAGCTTGAACCAGATGTCGCGCTGGATGCGGTCGGACACCTCCGCGTCGATGCCGCCGCGCTGCAGCGTGTCGGCCAGGGCCTGCAGGCGTGCGCTTCTCCGTCCATCGGGTTCGCCCACGATGAGCCGGTTGCCGAAGTGCTGGCGCACAAAGCCCGGCGCCTCCAGCGAGCAGCTGGTGTGCACCACGCTGCCCACCACGTGGCGGCTGGGGATGGCGCGGGCGATCACGCCGCCGGCATCCACGGATTGCAGGGCCTGCCCCTGCGCCGCGCCGCCAAAGCCGTCCAGAAACCACCACGGCACGCCGTTCATGGCCGTGAGCACGATGGTCTCTGGCCCGATCAGCGGGCCCATGGCCTGCGCCACGTCCGGCAGGCCCGGCGCCTTGACGGCCACGACCACCAGGTCCTGCACGCCCAGCGCCGCGGGGTGGTCCTGCGCGTTCACTGCGGTGTGCACCAACGTGCCATCCGGCCGGCGCAGGCGCAGGCCATCGGCCTGCAGCGCGTGCAGCGTGGCACCGCGCGCCACCAGGCTGACGTCGCAGCCGGCCTGCGCCAGGGCCACGCCCAGCCAGCCGCCAATGGCGCCAGCGCCGTAGATACATGCTTTCATCGTCAAGGCTTTCAGTCAGGTGATTTCAGACAGGGGATAGAAGAAGGGATGAAGAGGCGCCGCGTCAGTAGCCCAGGGGCCGCGCCGCTGCGCCGTCCGTGGCCCGAAAGCGGGCCGCCAGATCGGCCGCCGCGCTGGCGAGCAGCATGGTGTCCACGCCCACCGCGACAAACAAGGCCCCCGCGGCCAGCCACTGGCGCGCCTGCGCCTCGCTGGTCGCCAGGATGCCCGGGGCCTTGCCCGCGCTCAGGATGCGGGCGATGCCTTCGTGGATGGCGGCCTGCACATCCGGGTGGCCGGGGTCGCCCCGGTGCCCCATGGACGCCGACAGGTCGGCCGGGCCGATGAACACGCCGTCCACCCCTGGCGTGGCGGCAATCGCATCGAGGTTGCGCATCGCCTCCACCGTCTCGGCCTGCACCAGCAGGCAGACCTGCGCGTTGGCCTCGTGCACGTACTGCGGATAGGCCTGCCAGCGCGACGAGCGGGCGAGGGCACTGCCCATGCCGCGCACGCCTTCGGGCGCGTAGCGCGTGGCGCGGACCAGGGCCTGGGCTTGGTCGGCCGTGTCCACCATGGGCACCAGCAGTGTCTGCGCGCCGATGTCCAGGTACTGCTTGATCAGCGCGGTGTCGCCCACCGGCACGCGGGCGATGGCGTGGGGCGGCGCGGCGCCCGAGGGCAGGGCGGTGGTGGCGCTGGCGATGGCCTGCAGCTGGTGCAGGATGGAGCGCAGGTCGTTGGGCGCATGCTCGCCGTCGACCAGCAGCCAGTCGTAGCCGGTGCCTGCAATGATCTCCGCCGTGTAGGCGTCGGCCAGTGCCAGCCACAGGCCGATCTGGGCCTGCCCCTGGGCCATGGCCGCCTTGAAGCGGTTGGTGGGTGTGTGCATGCGTGCATTTTGCCGATGATGGCAAGCCTGTGCGCGCTGCACCGTCTGCTGGCGCCGCACCGGCGCCGCTATAGTCTGCAGCCCGCCCTGCCGAACGCTCCCTTTTCAACCCTTGCCATGGCCAAAGAAAAAACTGTCTTCACCTGCTCCGAGTGCGGCGGCACCAGCCCGCGCTGGCTGGGCAAGTGCCCTGCCTGCGGTGCCTGGAACACGCTGATCGAAGCCGTGGCGGACGCAGGGCCCGGCAAGAATCGCTACAGCACGCCGCAGTTCGCGGGCCTGAACCAGGCCCAGGCCGTGATGCCGTTGTCGGCCATCGAGGCGAGCGACGTGGAGCGCACCCCGAGCGGCATCGACGAGCTCGACCGTGTGCTGGGCGGCGGCATCGTCGAAGGCGGCGTGGTGCTCATCGGCGGCGACCCGGGTATCGGCAAGTCCACGCTGCTGCTGCAGGCGCTCGACGCGCTGCAGCGCGCGGGCCTGCCCACGCTGTACGTGACGGGCGAGGAAAGCGGTGCGCAGGTGGCGCTGCGTTCGCGCCGGCTGGGGCTGGACCACAGCCAGGTCAACGTGCTGGCCGAGATCCAGCTCGAAAAGATCCTGGCCACCATCGATTCCATGCAACCCGCCGTGGCGGTGATCGACTCCATCCAGACCGTGTACTCCGACCAGCTCACCTCGGCCCCGGGCTCGGTGGCGCAGGTGCGCGAATGCGCGGCCCACCTGACGCGCGCGGCCAAGGCCTCGGGCGTGGCCATCGTGCTGGTGGGCCACGTGACCAAGGAAGGGGCCCTGGCCGGCCCGCGCGTGCTGGAGCACATGGTGGACACGGTGCTGTACTTCGAAGGCGACACGCACAGCCAGTTCCGGCTGGTGCGGGCCATCAAGAACCGCTTTGGCGCGGTCAACGAGATCGGCGTGTTCGCCATGACGGAAAAGGGGCTCAAGGGCGTGAGCAACCCGAGCGCCATCTTCCTGTCGCAGCACAGCGAGCCGGTGCCCGGCAGCTGCGTGATGGTCACGCTGGAAGGCACGCGGCCCATGCTGGTGGAGATCCAGGCGCTGGTCGACAGCGCGGGCCCCAGCCCCCGGCGCCTGTCCGTGGGCCTGGACAAGGACCGCCTGGCCATGCTGCTGGCCGTGCTGCACCGCCACGCCGGCGTGGCCTGCATGGACCAGGACGTGTTCGTGAATGCGGTGGGCGGCGTGCGCATCAGCGAGCCCGCGGCCGACCTGGCCGTGATGCTGGCCATCACCTCCAGCCTGCGCGGCAAGGCGCTGCCGCAGGGCTTTCTGGCGTTTGGCGAAGTGGGGCTGGCGGGCGAGGTGCGGCCTGCGCCGCGCGGGCAGGAGCGCCTCAAGGAGGCCGCCAAGCTCGGGTTTCGCGTGGCCGTGGTGCCCAAGGCCAATGCGCCCAAGAAGCCCATCGAAGGCCTCACCATCCACGCCGTGGAGCGGGTGGAAGAGGCGATGAACGTCGTGCGGGAGATCGGCTAGGCGACCAGGTGGCCGGGCTCAGCCCACGGGCCTGCAGACGGCGGTGACGCGCTTGTACAGCACGGTGCCGCTGTACAGGCCCAGCACTTCCTCGCGCTTGCATTGCATGGTCAGTGCGTGCTGGCCTTCCACGGAGATGGCAGCGGCAGACTCGTATTTGGCGGTGGCTTGCGTGCCGTCGGCACTGACGCGAATGTCCATTTTGTTCAGGCGTGTGGAAGAGCGCAGGCCCCCGGCCTGCATCGCCTGGGCGGACTGTTGCTGCAGCGCGCAGATGTCGCCTCGCCCGCCAGAGTACACGCTCGGCGGGGAGTTGCTGTGGTCTGTCAGTTTGAAATTCAGGTCGGGTGCGGCCAGCGCGCACTGGCCGCGGTAGTCCTTGCGGTCCCCCAGGTCGACGGCGCGTTGCAGCACGGCCTCGACCACCGCCGGTGTCAGCTTGGTGATGGGCTCGGCCTTGGCGCTACTGGTGGCTGGCGCAGCGGCAGCGGGCGCACTGGCCTTGGCCGCAGGGGCAGTGGCCACCGCTGGCCGTGCGGCCGGGGGCGCAGGCCGCGGTGCCTGTTCGCACGCGCGGTCCGAGTAGGTCGTTTGCCCTTTGTCGTTCGTGCACTTGAACAGGTGCTGCGCACAGGCTGTGGTGGCAGACAGGGCAGCCACCAGGGCTGCGAGCAAAAGGGGTGCGTTGCGCATGAAGGGACCGTGGGCGAAAGGAGAGACTGCGCTATTAGATCAGCCCGCGACGACAGCCCGCAGCACCCGCTGCAAGGGGCGGGTGCTGCCAAGCCGGTGCGTCAGAAGGACTCCCAGTCGTCGTCCGAGCCCTTGGTGGCCTTCGGTGCAGTGGCAGCGGGTGTGGCGGCTGGGGCCACGGTGGGCTTCAGAGCCTGAAGCTTGCGGGCGTTGGCCGCAGCTGGGGCTGTACCCGAGGCCTTTGCCGCAGGTGCCTTGGCGGTACGCAGGGCCGGCGCTGGGCTGCGCGCGGCAGTGGCGGCAGACACGCGGGGTGCCGCAGGCCGGGGTGCCGGAGCACGGTCAGGGGTGGGCGCTGCGGGCGTGTGCCCCACGTTGAACACGGACACCACCTCGGACAGGCGCTGGGCCTGGTCGCGCAGCGACGCGGCCGCGGCGGCCGATTCTTCCACCAGCGCGGCATTCTGCTGCGTCATCTGGTCCAGGTTGCTCACTGCCTGGTTGACCTGGCCGATGCCGTCGCGCTGCTCGTTCGACGACGCGGTGATCTCGCCGATCAGGTCGGACACGCGGCGCACGCTGGCGACGATCTCGTCCATGGTCTGCCCGGCCTGCGCCACCTGGCCGGAGCCGGTTTCCACGGTGTTCACCGAGGCACCGATGAGGTTCTTGATCTCCTTGGCCGCTTCGGCGCTGCGCTGTGCCAGGCCGCGCACTTCGCTGGCCACCACGGCGAAACCCCGGCCCTGCTCGCCGGCGCGGGCGGCTTCCACCGCCGCGTTCAGTGCCAGGATGTTGGTCTGGAAGGCGATGCCGTCGATCACGCCGATGATGTCGGCGATCTTGCGCGAGCTGTTCGTGATGTGCTGCATGCTCTCCACCACCTGTGCCACGACCTCGCCGCCGCGCGTGGCGGCCTGCGCGGCGGTGGAGGCCAGCTGGTTGGCCTGGCGCGCCGTGTCGGCGGACTGGGTGACGGTGGCGGTGAGTTCCTCCATGCTGGCGGCGGTCTGCTGCAGGTTGGCAGCGGTCTGCTCCGTGCGGGCCGACAGGTCGTGGTTGCCGGTGGCGATCTCCACCGAGGCGTTGGACATCGAATCCACGCCGCTGCGCACCTCGGCCACCAGGCTGCGCAGGCGCGCGGCCATCTGCGAGACGGAGCGCAGCAGGTGGCCGAACTCGTCCTGGCGATCGTCATGGGCCGACACGGTGAGGTTGCCGCCCGCAATCGCGTCCGACAGCTCCACCGCGCGGTGCAGCGGGCGCGCGATGGAGCGCACCAGCAGGAAGGACAGCACCAGGCCCAGCACGAACACGATGCCCTGCGTCAGCCAGGCCAACACATTGGCCTGGGTGCGGGCGGCCTGGGCCTCCTGCCGCGCGGCGTCGCGCTGGCTTTGCTGCAGCTGCACGAAGGCTTCCAGGCTGTCCACGTAGCTGCCGATGGCGGCCAGGTACTTGCTCTCGATGAAGGTCTTGAAGGCGGCGCCGTCGCCCCCTTGCTTGATCTCGCGGGCCTGCTTGTTCAGGGCCAGCACATTGCTGCGCTCGCTCGCCACGCGCTCCAGCGCTTTCTTGTCGGCGGGGGTGGTGGCCAGCTCCAGCACCTTGGCCTGGATGGCCGAGATGCCGGCGATGCCGGCCTTGACGCGACCGTCGAAGAGGGTGGTCAGGTCCGGGTCGGGGGTGGCGTTGCTGGCCAGCACGCGCTCGCCGGTGGTCTCGGTGGCGCCCTTCCACTGCACGGCCAGGGTGATGCGGTTCTCGAACGAGGCCATCGATTCCAGGGTGCGGTCCATCACCCGGCCGGCCTGGTGCTGCGCCCAGACCGACACCAGCAGCATGGCACCCAGCAGACCCACGATAGAACCCCACAGCTTGGGCGCCAGGCGCACGTTATCCAGTTTCATTCACGATCTCCAGAAGGACGAGACTGCATTTTTGGCGCTGGGGCGTCTGCCGTAAACACCCGGCGGGGGCTGGCGTGCCTGCGGCCGCGAGCTTCTTTCATTAATGTAGTGCTTACACAACGAAACATTTGGTCCGGGGCGCGGGCAGGCTTCGTTTCGGGTGCGATGCCGGCCGCAGGACAGGGGTTTGGACGGACGCCCGGGGCAGTCATAAGACAATAGCGCCCATGAATTTGCGCACTATCTTCGTACCGCTGGGCGTTGTCGGCCTGATCGTTTTTGGTTTTGTGGCCTATGGCTGGGCCGGTGTGGCGGCTGTGGTCGGGGGGCTGGTGATGTGGGGGCTGCTGCACTTCACCCGGCTCATGACGGTGATGAAGAAGGCGGCCAATCGCCCGATGGGCTACGTGGGCAGCGCGGTGATGCTCAACGCCCGCTTGCGCGCAGGGGTCAACCTCATGCACGTGGTGGCCATGACCCAGTCGCTGGGCGAGCAACTGTCCGCCGCCGACACCGAGCCCGAGATCTACCGCTGGACGGACGGCACGCAGTCGCACGTGAACTGCGAGTTCCGCCACGGCAAGCTCGTGAAGTGGGAGCTGGTGCGCCCGCCCAGCGAGGAGCCGGTGGCGCCCCCTGCCGCGTCCTAGACAGCATCGGCACCGCTGCCGCGCAGCCCCCGCCGGCGTGCAGCGCGGTGGGCGTCCGTGCCGATACAGGGTGCGCCCCATGGCGGCCTGGCGGTCGCTGTCGCCTAAAATCTCGCCTTTGCGACCCACAGCAACAAAGGATACCCATGAGCCCCGTAGTTCCCTCGATGGCCGATCGTGACGGCAAGATCTGGATGGACGGCCAGATGGTGGACTGGCGCGACGCCAAGATCCACGTACTGACCCACACCCTGCACTACGGCTGTGGCGCGTTCGAAGGCGTGCGTGCCTACAAGACGGCGGACGGCACGGCCATCTTCCGCCTGCAGGAGCACACCGAGCGCCTGTTCAACAGCGCCAAGATCCTGCGCATGAAGATCCCGTTCACCCAGGAAGAGGTGAACGAAGCCCAGAGGGCCGTGGTGCGCGAGAACAAGCTCGAATCGGGCTACCTGCGCCCGCTGACCTGGATCGGCTCGCAAAAGCTGGGGGTGTCGCCCAAGGGCAACCAGATCCACCTGATGGTGGCGGCCTGGGCCTGGGGCGCCTACCTGGGCGAAGAGGGCATGAAGCGCGGCATCCGCGTCAAGACCAGCAGCTACACGCGCCACCACGTCAACATCACCATGACGCAGGCCAAGGCGGTGAGCAACTACACCAACTCGATCCTCGCCAACATGGAAGCGCTCGACGACGGCTACGACGAAGCGCTGCTGCTCGACAGCTCCGGCTTCGTGTCCGAAGGCGCGGGCGAGAACATCTTCGTGGTGAAGAACGGCGTGATCTACACGCCCGACCTGTCGGCGGGGGCCTTGAACGGCATCACCCGCAACACGGTGTTCCACATCGCCAAGGACCTGGGCCTGGAGATCGTGCAAAAGCGCATCACGCGCGACGAGGTCTACATCGCCGACGAAGCCTTCTTCACCGGCACCGCGGCCGAAGTGACGCCGATCCGCGAGCTGGACCGCATCGAGCTTGGCAAGGACGGCTATGTGGGCAGCCGCGGCCCGATCACCGAAAAGATCCAGGCCGCGTTCTTCGACATCGTCAACGGCCGCAACCCCCAATACGCCCATTGGCTCACGAAGGTGTGACCCAGCCCTGACGGAGCCGCTGCGCGGACTCCACCCCCCGGCACAGCCCGCCCCAGGGCGACCGGGTGCCCGGGTGCACCGGGCAGGCCAGTTTCAAGCACCGCCGCCGCGGCGGTGCATCAAGGAAAACGAATACATATGTCGCAAGCTGTCATCGAATTGCTGGCCAAGGACCTCAACCCCCAGGGTGGCGTCTTCTGCCCCAGCCCCAAGGCCGATATGAAAATCTGGAACACCCACCCCAAGGTGTACCTGGACGTGGCCCGCTCCGGCGAGGCCAAGTGCCCCTACTGCGGAACCGTCTACCGCCTCAAGGCGGGCGAGCACGTACACGCTGGTCATTGATTGATGTCAGTGGCAGCCGGGGGCGGCACGCCGTCGCCCACGTTGACGGTGGCGGTGCTGTCCCACAACGAGGCGCACCGCATCGAAGCCTGCTTGCGCAGTGCCGCGTTCGCGGACCAACTGCTGGTGGTGGACAGCGGCAGCACCGATGGCACCGTGGCCATCGCGCAGGGCCTGGGTGCCGAAGTGCACAGCCACCCCGACTGGCAGGGCTTTGCCGTGCAGCGCAACCGCCTGCTGGCCCACGCCCGCGGCGACTACATCTTCTTTCTCGACAGTGACGAGGTGATGACGCCTGCGTTCGCGCAGGAGCTGCAGGCCATCGTGGGCTCGGGCGAGCAGGCCGTGTGGAAGATCCGCTGGCGCATGGTGGCGTTCGGGCACGAGCTCACGCACTTTCGCTCGCAGTCGCAGATCGAGCGGCTCTTCGTGCGCCGCATGGTCAAGGAATACACCGGCGTGGTGCACGAGCAAGCCCAATTGCATCCCCAGCCCGGAGGCGGCGACGTGCCGCGCCGCCTGATCAAGGCGCGTCTGCTGCACTACTCGCGCACCACGGTGCGCGGCAGCCTGGAAAAGCTCACGCAGTACGTGATGCTCGGCGCCGCCAAGCGCGCCGAGAGGGGCCAGCGCGGCGGCGTGCTGCGCGGCCTGGCCTCGGGCCTGTCGATGTTCCTGCGCCTGTATGTGTTTCGCCTGGGGTTCCTGTGCGGCGGCGCCGGTTTTCTGTATTGTCTTTTTGTGGCGCTGGAGGGGTTCTTTCGTTATGCAGCGCTGCACTACGACCGAGACAGCCTGACAGGCCGTGTGATCCGGTGATGAAGACCTACCGTTGGTTGGGGCGCTGTGCGAGCGTCGGTGCGTTCATGGTGCCTGGCTTCGCGCTGTGGCTGCCTTCGGGCTATTCCTACGGTGCAGCGCTGCTGCTGCTGGCGGCGCTTGCGAGTGCGCCCGTCTGGTGGAAGCGCCCTGCGCCGCGTGCCGCGTGGTGGCTGACGGCGGCGTTTTCGTGCATGGCGGCCTTGTGGCTGCTGGATGTGGGGGCGACCTGGGGCTGGGGCAGCATGGACCGCCCCGTCAAGTACCTGCTGGCGCTCCCGTGCATCTTCTACCTCATGACGTTCGAGCCCCGTGCCTCGTGGCTGTGGATGGGGGTGGCCGTGGGCGCGGTGGGCAGCGGCATCGTCGGGCTGTACCAGACCTTCGTGATGGCGCTGCCGCGCGCCAACGGGTTCACCAATGCCATCCAGTACGGCAATCTGAGCATGCTGCTGGCCGTGATGAGCGGCCTGCTGCTGGTGGTGCAGTGGCGGCGCTGGGTGCTGTGGCAGCGCTTGCTGCTGGCCGCCGCCGTGGTCCTCGGCGCTGCGGGGTCGGTGCTGTCGCAGTCGCGCGGCGGCTGGCTGGCGCTGGTGCTGCTGCTGCCCGTGTGCGCTTGGCTGCTGGTGCGCACCACGGGCCAGCGGCGCGTGTACTGGGGGCTGTGCGCGCTGGCGCTGGTGGCCGCGGCCCTGTCGCAGGTGCCGGCGGTGGAGCAGCGCGTGGACGAAGCGCGGGCGGAGGTGCAGACCTACCAGCAGCGCGGGGACGGACGCAGCTCGGTGGGCCAGCGCCTGGCCCACTGGCACCTGGCCTGGCAGATGGGCTGGGACCGGCCGTTGACGGGCTGGGGCCGCGCCGGGTACATCGAGGAGAAGGCGCGCCGTGTGGCGGCCGGGCAGGCGCACCCCGTGGTGCTGGAGTTCGGCCATGCGCACAACGAAGTGCTGGACCTGTTCGCCAAGCGCGGCATTCCGGGCGTGCTGTTGCTGCTGGCCTTCTATGGCATCCCGCTCGTGATGTTCTGGCCGACGGCCCGGCGCATCCGCGACGGTTCGGGCAAGATGGACCGCGAATCGCTGTCGCTGTGCCTCATGGGCGTGCTGTTGCCGCTGTCGTACATCGGCTTCGGCCTCACGCAGGTCTTTCTGGCGCACAACAGCGGCAACATGTTCTACCTCTTCATGTGCCCGCTGTTGCTGGCCGCCCTGCATGAGCGGCGCGCGCGCATTGGGTGCGGACGGCCGTTTTAGATGCGATACCCCCCTGAGCGGCTTTGCCGCTTCCCCCCGCTCTCGCATTGCTGCGCAATGCGGGCAGGGGGACGCAGCCCTCGCAGCGGGGCGGCCCTTGCTAGGCTGCCCTGGACTGGTCCGCGCCAGTTTCAACGGTTGCGGGCGGCGCTTGGCACCATGGACAACTGAGACGAGAGCCCTCTTCATGCACATCCTGCTGGTCAACAACTCCCCCATCCCCGTCTACGGCTATGGCGGTACCGAGCGCGTGATCTGGGACCTGGGCAAGACCCTGGTCCAGCAAGGCCACCGGGTGAGCTACCTGGTGCCCGAGGGCTCGACCTGCGACTTCGGCGACGTGCTGCCCATCCGCCCGGACGAGCCGTGGGAAGGGCAGATCCCGAAGGGCGTGGACATCACGCACTTCCAGTTCAACCCGCGCACCGAGCTGGCCAAGCCCTACCTGGTGACCGAGCACGGCAACGCGCGCAAGCCCAAGCCGCTGCCGCTGAACACCGTGTTCCTGTCGCGCGACCATGCGGCGCGGTACGGATCCACCGAATTCGTCTACAACGGCCTGGACTGGAGCGGCTACGGCCCGGTGGACTTCAACGTGCCGCGCCCGCGCTACCACTTTCTGGGCAAGGCGGCCTGGGGGGTGAAGAATGTGCGCGGGGCGATCAAGGTGGCACTGCGCGCGGGGGTGGAGCTCGATGTGCTGGGCGGCACGCGCATCAACCTCAAGCGGGGTTTTCGCTGGACGCTGTCGCGCAAGATCCATTTCCACGGCATGGTGGGCGGCACGCAGAAGACCGGGCTGCTCAACGCATCGCGCGGGCTCATCTTTCCGGTGCGCTGGCACGAGCCCTTTGGGCTGGCGGTGATCGAGAGCCTGTACTTCGGGTGCCCGGTGTTCTCCACGCCGTACGGCGCGCTGCCCGAGCTGGTGCCGCTGCACTGCGGCGTGCTCTCGGCCGAGGCGAACGTGCTGGCCGAGGCGGTGCGGAGCAACCGCTTCGACGCCCGGGCCTGCCACCAGCACGTGGTCGACCACTTTGGCGCCGAGCGCATGGCGCGCAATTACCTGCGGATGTACGAGCGCGTGCTGGCGGGTGAAAAGATCAACGCGCAGCCGCCTGTCATCCTGGGGCCTGCGCGCGAACTGCCCTGGAGGCAGTGAAGCCCCCCTGAGGCGCTGCGCGCCATCCCCCGAGGGGGACGCACCCCCTGGCCCGGCAAAGCCGGTTCCACGGGTGCGCTGGCGTTGGGGGCGCGCCAGTTGCGAGGGCCGGGGCCCTGACCCTGCGCGGCTCTAACCCCGCCCCTCATCCGTTCGGGCTGAGCCTGTCGAAGCCAAGGCGCAGCCGACGCAAACCTTGGCCTTGGCGTCGGGATTTTTGATTCAAATGGGCCGCTATCGCTTTTCCAGAAAGCGCAAACAGCTATTAAATCAATAGCGTTGCTGCGCTTGCAGCAGCGCCGCTTGCGCGGCCAGCGCAGCCCGCCATTCCGTTTCCAGCGCGGCCACCAGCTGTGCGGCCGGCATGGACCGCACCGCGGCCACACCCTGGCCGGCCCACAGGGACAGGTGGTCTGCGCGGCCGGCTTCGGCGCTAGCCCGGCGCAGGGCGCCGGTGAGGGCGTTCTGCACGGGGTAGGCCGGCACATCGGTCTCGTGGGCGTGCAGCTTCTGCAGCATGGGGTTGACGATGCCGCGCGCCGGGCGGCCCGAGAACACGCGGGTCGTGCGCGTGTCGGTGGCGATGGCCTGGGCCATGGCGTCGCGGTAGGCGCGGCCGATGCCCGATTCGTCGCAGGCGAGGAAGGCGGTGCCCATCTGCACGGCCTCGGCCCCCAGCGCCTGCGCCGCAGCGATGCCGCGCCCGTCCATGATGCCGCCGGCCGCGATCACGGCCACGCCGCGGGGGCGCAGCGCATCGACGCACTGCGGCACCAGCGCGAGCGCGCCTACCATCGCGGCGGCGAAGTCGGCCTGTGATGGCACCCCCGTGCGCATGGTGGAGTGAGCAGGGGAAAGTCCCTCGGCCTGCGGCCGGCCCGTGGGCAAAAAGGTGCCGCGGTGGCCCCCGGCCTCCATGCCCGATGCGCACACGGCATCGGCCCCCACGTCGGCCCAGGCCAGGGCTTCGGCCACCGTCGTGGCCGTGCCGATCACGTAGCAGCCCGCGCTGTGCAGTCGCTCGACCTGTGCGGCCGTGAGGATGCCAAAGGTGAAGCTGGCCACCGCGGGCCGCGCCTCGACCAGGGCATCGAACTGCGCACGGAAGTCCTCGCACCAGCGCGCGGGCACGGCGGCCTGCAGGCCGAACTCGGCGTACAGCGGCGCCACGCGCGCCAGCGCCAAATCGACGGTGGCGGCATCGGGCGTGGGCGTGTCCTGCACGAAGAGGTTGAGGCCGAAGGGCCGGTCGGTGCGGCGGCGCACCTCGGCGGCGGCCTCGGCCATGGCCGCCGGCGAGCGCATGCCGCAGCCCAGCGTGCCCAGCCCGCCGGCCGCCGACACGGCGGCCGCCAGGGCCGGCGTGTCGGCGCCGGTCATGGGCCCCTGCACGATGGGCAGGCGAAGGGAGAGGGCGGTGCGCAGGCTGCGGTCGGGCATGGTGACGTTCCGTGAAAGAAAGAAGGAAATGAAGTGGGAAACAAAGAAAGGGGAAACGAACTGAAGGCGGTCAGCCGACCAGCACCTGCTGCAGCGCATCGAGCGCGGCCGAGCGGTAGCCCTGGCGCCAGGTCAGCAAGGTGGTGATGGTGGTGATTGGCTGCTGGCTCAGCAATGCCGCGTGCGGCGAGATGCTGAGCACCGAGCGCGGCACGATGCCCGCGCAGCCGCCGCCCGCCACGCTGGCCAGGATGGCGTGGTACGAGCCCAGCTCCAGCAACTGCATCGGCTGCCGCCGGGGCGCAAACCACTCTTGCGCGATGCGGCGGTAGGTGCAGCCGGGCTCGAACACCGCCAGCGTGCCGGGCTGCACCTGGTCGGGGCCGGCGGCATGCGGGTGGCCGGCGGGCAGGACCAGCAGCAGCTCTTCCGTGAACACCGGCCGGGTTTCCAGGGCCGGGTCGGCGGGCTGGCCCGGTGGCCAGGCCACCAGCACCGCGTCGAGCGCGTGCGCGCGCAGGCGTTCCACCAGCACGCGGGTCGCGGCGGTCGTCAGCTCCAGCGCCACGCCGGGCCACTGGCTGTGCAGCCGCGCCAGCGGCGCGGGCAGGCGGCTGGCCGCGGTGCTTTCCATCGACCCCAGTCGCAGGCGGCCGGCGGGCGGGCCGGGTTGCAGCGCCTGCCGCGCCTCCTCGGCCAGCGCGAGCAGCCGGTCGGCATAGCCCAGCAGTACCTGGCCCTCGGGTGTGAGCGCCATGCGCTTGCCCTCGCGCAGGAACAGCGGCGTGCCCAGGTCGGCCTCCAGCTGGCGCACCCGCGTGGTCACGTTGGACTGCACACGCGACAGCCGCTCGGCAGCGCGCGTGACGCTGCCCTCTGCCGCCACGGTGCGGAAAATGTCGAGGGCGGCCAGGTCCAGAAGGGGTGGGGCTTTTTCCATCTTTAAAAAGTATGAATCAAAAAAATTCAATCTCTTGCTAAGATGATAAGCACCCTCCACCCCCGTGGCAACCCTTCGCCACCCTGCACCGTGACCCAGGCGTCTCTTTCTCCCTCCGCCGATCATCCGCACACCGACGGCGCCGCAGCGCTGCGCGTGGCCCTGGCCGGCATGGCCGCACTGGCCGCGGCCATGGGCATCGGCCGCTTCGCCTTCACCCCGCTCCTGCCCATGATGCTGCACGACGGCGTGGTCGACATCGCCACCGGCAGCTGGCTGGCCACGGCCAACTACGCCGGCTACCTGGCGGGGGCGCTCTTGTACATGGCGTTGCCCTGGCTGGGCCGTCGGCTGGGCCGTCGGCTGGGTGGCGTGCCCGGCAATGCCACGCTGGTGCGCTGCGGGCTGGTGGCCACCGTGCTCCTCACCGGCATGCTGGCACTGCCCTGGCCTGCGGCGTGGCCGCTGCTGCGCATGCTGGCGGGCGTGGCCAGCGCGCTGGTGTTCCTGGGCACGGCCAACTGGTGCATGGGGCGGCTGGCGCACCTGGGGCGCCCGGCGTGGGGCGGGCTGATTTTTTGCGGGCCGGGGCTAGGCATCGTCATCACCGGCCTGCCCACCAGTGCCATGGTGGCCGCGGGCTGGAGCGCCGCGGCCGGCTGGGCGGCCTTCAGCCTGCTCGCAGCCGTGCTGTGCGCGGGCGCGTGGGCGGTGTTCCAGGGGGGTGAGGCACCCCTGGCTGCGGCGCCCGGCAGCACCGGCGCGACCTCGGCGACGCCTGCACCACGCCCGGCTGCGGAGCGGGCCTTGCTCGCCATCGCCTACGGCCTGGCGGGCCTGGGGTACATCGTCACCGCCACCTTCCTGCCGGTCATTGCGCGCGCTGCACTGCCCGCGGGCTCGGTGTGGCCCGACCTGTTCTGGCCCATCTTCGGCGCGGGTGTCGCGCTGGGCGCGCTGCTGTCCACGCGCATCGCCCCCACGCGCGACCGGCGCTGGCTGCTGGCCGCAGCCTATGTGCTGCAGGCCGGCGGGGTGGCGCTGGGTGTGCTGTGGCCCGGGCCTGCGGGCTTTGCGCTGGGCAGCCTGCTGCTGGGCCTGCCGTTCACGGCCATCACGTTCTTTGCACTGCAGGAGGCGCGTTACCAGTGGCCGCAGGCGGGTGCGGGCTTCACCGGCCTGATGACGGCGCTGTACGGCATCGGGCAGATCGCCGGCCCGCCCATGGCCGCCGCGCTGCTGGCGCGGGCGGGCTCACGGGCGCAGGGCTTCGACTGGGCGCTGGGCGTGGCGGGGTCGGTGCTGCTGTTGGGTGCGGTGCTGTACGGCGTCATGGCATGGCGCTGGAGTCCGCAGCACAAGGTCTCGACGGGTTGAGCGGCTTGATCGCCCTTTTAGCGTAAAAAAGGCTTCTACCGCTTGTCCATCAAGCGCTATAAGCTATCAATGTGATAGCGGAAGCCTCAGCACGAAGCACGCGCCGCCACCCTCGCGGTCCTCGCAGTGCACGGTGCCGTTGTGGCGCCCGGCGATGGAGCGCACCAGCGACAGCCCCAGGCCCACGCCACCGGCGCGTTCGCTGGCACCGGGCAGCCGGTAGAAGGGCTCGAAGATGCGTTCGCGGTGCGTCAGCGGCACGCCGGGGCCGCGGTCGCACACCCGCACTTCGGCGTGGCCCTGGCGGCGGTCGACCACCACCGTGATCTCGCCCGTGCTGTAGCGGCGTGCGTTCTCCAGCAGGTTGCGGATGGCGCGGCGCAGCAGCTTGGAGACACCCATCACGTCCACCGAATCGGGGCTGGCGCTCACATCCAGGTCGGCGTCCACGCGGGCACATTCTTCGGCGGCCAGGCCGATCAGGTCCACCAGCTCCACGGTGCCCACGTCGGCCTCGCGCGCATCCAGGCGGCTGGCCAGCAGGATCTCGTCCACCAACTGGTCCAGCTCGGCGATGTTGCGCAGGATCTCTTCGCGGAACGCGGGCGAGGGCTGCTGCCCGACCATGAGCTCCATGCCCATGCGGATGCGGGTGAGCGGCGAGCGCAGCTCGTGCGAGGCATTGGCCAAGAGCGACTTGTGCGACTTGACGAGTTTCTCCACCCGCTCGGCCGCAGCGTTGAACTGGCGCGCCAGGTCGGCCACCTCGTCCTGCCCCTGCTCGGGCACGCGCACGGACAAATCGCCCTCGCCAAAGCGCTGCACGCTGCGCTGCAGCGCCTCCAGCCGCAGTGTGAGGCGGCGGATGATGGGGTACACGCCGATCGCCACCGCCAGGCCCACGATGCCCAGCAGCCACAAGAAGCCAAACGGCGGGCGGGTCCAGAAAGCGTCGCCCGGCCGGCCGCCTCCGCCGCCCCGTTCACCGCGCTCGCCCCGGGGCTGGCGCGGTGCCATCTGCAGCACGAAGGGCTGGCCGTCTTCGGATTCGATGTGGAATTCCGCCCCTTCGCCGGGCTCGCTGGGCTGGCGGGTGGCCAGGCCGCGCAGCACCACGTTGCCGGTGTTGTCGCGCAGCACCATCTCGCGCGACGGGGGCACGAAGGGCTGGGCATTCTGGGCCTTCTGCTCCTCGGCCATGCGCCAGGCCCAGCCCACGGACAGCGTCAGCACCGCGATGCCGCCGACCACGGCCAGCCAGATGCGCAGGTACAGGCGGCGGGAGAAGGGCGTGGACAGGGACACCCAGCTAGTCCTGTTGCTTGGCGAACACGTAGCCCACGCCGCGCACGGTGAGGATGCGGCGCGGGTTCTTGGCGTCGGCCTCGATGGCCGCGCGGATGCGGCCCATGTGCACGTCGATGCTGCGGTCAAACGCCTCCAGCTCGCGGCCGCGCACGGCCTCCATGATCTGGTCGCGGGTCAGCACCCGGCCTGCGCGCTCGGCCAGCGCCACGAGCAGGTCGAAT
Organism: Acidovorax sp. NPDC077693; assembly: GCF_044542805.1. Classification (NCBI taxonomy): domain Bacteria; kingdom Pseudomonadati; phylum Pseudomonadota; class Betaproteobacteria; order Burkholderiales; family Comamonadaceae; genus Acidovorax; species Acidovorax sp. NPDC077693. Next base: position 54,098 of record NZ_JBITVD010000021.1, read on the forward strand.
TGGTAGGAGGTGAGGTCGGCCAGCTGGCCGGCCACGGTGACGGTGCGCGCGTCGCGGTCGATCTCGAGCGTGCCGAAGCGCAGCGCCTGCGTGGCTGGCGTGCTGCCGCCATCGGTGCGCCGGCGCAGGATGGCGCGGATGCGGGCGAGCAGCTCGCGCGGCTCGAAGGGTTTGGGCAGGTAGTCGTCGGCACCCAGCTCCAGGCCGATGATGCGGTCCATGGGGTCGCCCTTGGCGGTCAGCATCAGCACGGGCACCTGCGCCGCGCTGCCCTGCAGCGAGCGGATGCGGCGGCAGACCTCCAGCCCGTCCATGTCGGGCAGCATCAGGTCCAGGATCACGAGGTCGGGCAGCGCGCCGGCGTCGGGCCCTTGCAATTGGGCCAGGCCGCTTTTGCCATCGGCACGGTGCGTGACCTGCAGGCCCGACTGGCCCAGGTACTCGCCCACCATCTGCGCGAGGCGGGCATCGTCTTCGATCATCAGCAGTTGGGAGCTCATGGGGGCAGTGTAGTAGCGGGTGCCACTCATGGTCGCGAGGCGGGGTCACGCGGTTTTGTCGGTCAGGTAAAGCTTCCGTAAAGCCAAGGCGCAGGTGGGTTGCGCATGCCGGCTTCGCCGCTGGCGTGTGCGTGGCGAAAAAAAGGCTCCCCGCAGGGAGCCTGAACAACGTGCTCTTGGCAGCACGCGAGGAGATCGCTTGGGTCAAATGCCGGCCTGTGCGCGCAGGGCCGTCCACGCTGCGGCGTTCAGGCGGCGGGAGGTGGTGAAGTTCGAGTCGATGTCGGTCTTGTTCTCGCGCACCTGGAACACCCGGCTTCCGCTCACGATGGTCGGCGCATTGGCCACTTCGGCGTATGAGCGCGTGTGGCCCATCGTCGTCGCGGCGTGGCCTGCAAAACGCATCACCTTGACGCCGTGCACCGTGGCAATGGCGTATGTGCCGGTCTGTGTGGTTGCGCAGTTGGAGAGTACCGTTTGCGTGCTGTTCAAATCGCATTCGTAGAACTGCACCGTGCCTGCGGTGGGGCTCGTCGTGCCGGTGAAGGCGACGCGCAGGGCCCGCGCCGGGCCGCTGGAGATTCCGAGGGAGAGCGTGCCTGCACCGGTGCTCAGCACCACGGCGGAGGCGGGCCGGGCGGTGATCATCTGCTCCAGCGTGGTCTCGCTGGCCGGCCGGGAATCGGCCGCAATGCTGTTGATGAGCACCGGCTGGTCGAGCGAGAGGTTGTAGCGGGTGTGAATCCGGGAGCCGGCCGGGAACGTGGCCGTGCCCAGGCTGGTGAGCAGCGCGGCGGTCGATGTGCCGTTGTTGTTGATGGTGTTGGTGTCGGCATCGGTCTGCAGGGAGCTCACCACGCTGGCCATGGTGCGCGTGTCGACGTCCTCGCGCTTGGTGAAGCCTACCTGCGACAGGGCACCGCAGAAGGTGTTGCGGCTGGGCGAGCCGATGGTGCTCTGCAGCAGGATGGTGTCGTCGCAACGCTGCCATCCGGCCGACGTGAGGTAGGCCTGGTTGTAGAGCGTGCTGGCGGGCGTGGGCGACCCGGCAGTCATGCCGCCGCGCACGTCCCGCAGGGTGGAGCCCGCGGTTCCGCTGGGCTTGGCGACGGAGTCGATGGTCCGGTACGAGTAGTTCGCCGAGTCGGTGTAGATGAAGCTCGACAAATCACCCGTGGCTGCCGTCACGGCCGACTGCTGGTCGCCCACCACCAGCGTGGTCCCTTCTTCCAGGCTCGCCGCGACGACCTTGGCCATGCTGCGTGCGCTGTCCAGCATCACCCCCGCGGTCGGGGCGTCGTCCTGGTAGTTGTCGATCTTGGCGGGAGCAATGGCCAGCTGCAGCGCGGCATTGCTGCGCGCCGCAGCCTCGGTCATGCCTGCCGTGATGCCGGCGGTGACCAGGGTGGTCAAGGGGTTGATCTGCCCGGCCTTGCCGGGAACCTGCCGCAGCACATAGCGCGCAGCGGTGTTGCCCTCGGTCGTGTCGGCAGCATCGATGGTGGTGTTGGCGTCGGCCAGGGCTCCGGGCACCATGGGCGCTATCAGCGATGCGGCGGCGGCCTGCGTTGCGCTGGTCTGCGCGGTGTCGTAGGTCAGGGTGTACGCGCCGTCTGCGCCGGTGCGGGCGGAGACGGGCTCGGTGGCGTCGCAGGTGCCGTTGTTGTTCAGGTCCAGGCACACAATGGCATTGCGGATGGCCTGGTCGACGACGACGGTACCGGTCAGTGTGACCTTGGTGTCCGGCGCTGGTGCAGGAGGAGCGGTGTCGTCGGAGGACGACCCGCCGCCGCAGGCCGTGAGGGTCAGGGCCAGGGCGCCGCCCAGTGCCAGCGCCAGAGGGGAAGAAGATGTGTGCATGGAGTCGCTCCTGATCATGGTTGTGGAAGGTGAAGATGCCGTCACCGCAGGCGCTCGATGGCGATGCTCAGCGGTTGCCTGACTGTCTGCAAATGCGGCACGCTGCGCATCCCATGAACATGGGGGCCGTCCGTCTTGTGTGCCGGCAGGTTTGCCCCTACGCTGGGGCGCATGAAAATCGTCTTCACTTCCTGCATGGACGCCGAGCGTGTGGCAGACCAAGAGATATGGAGGCGCATCGCAGAACACGAGCAGCCGGACGTGCTGATGCTGCTGGGAGACCACATCTACATGGATTGGGGCCTCGGGCCCGGCGCCAGGGACTGGCGCTCGCTGATCGCCCGCGAGCCCGTCCAGGGCCTGCGGGCCTATGCCATCGATATGCACCGGCGCTACGCGTTGCAGTGGGGTGTGCAGGCCTTTCGCGACATGGTCTGCGGCTTTGCCGGGCGGTCGGACCCGGCCCGGCTGCTGCTGACCTGGGATGACCACGACTACGCGTGGAACAACAGCCTGGGCGTGGACGGCACTGGCGATGCCTACCGGCACGGCGTGCCCGAGCGCGTGAAGGCGGTGTCGCGCCGCTTGTGGGCGCAGTTCGAACACCAGTTGCGCGAAGCGGCTGTCGATGCTGCCTACCCGGCCGGGCTGCCCCCCGACTGGGACAGCCCTCTGCCCGCTGGCGTCGGCGACCTGTTCTGGTCGGGTGCTCTGGGTGCAGAGGATGGCCCCACCTGCTTGCTGCTCGACACGCGCTGGCACCGCCAGGCGCGGGCGCCGGGTGCCAGCCTGCTGGGCGTGGAACAGGCCCGGGCGCTGCGGGATGCAGCGGGCGAGCCCGGCGCCGGCCTGCTGCTGGTGGCGGCGGGAACGCCCATGGCCCACCACTACCTGTTGTCCCAGCAGGGCTGGCATGCCGAGGGCGGGCACAGCTATGCGGAGTACGACGGCACCCTGCGCGCGGCGCGGCGGCCGGTGTTGTTTCTGGGGGGCGATGTGCATGCCAACGTCTGGAGCGGCCGCTTGCCCGCCTCCGATGGCGCCAGCAGCCGGGTGGTGCAGGTGCTCTCGTCCGGCGCTGCGATCGGCCGGTACGGACCCCAGCGCTTTGCCCCCTCGTATGGCGTGGCGACCGTGCCGGAGACCTGGCGCACGGGCGGCGTGGTCGAGGTGCAGTTGTGGGCGCAGTCGCGTGGCGGCGCGTGGGAGCCCGACCCTCCGATGCCGCCGCTGCCCTTCGATGCCGGCGATTGGACCGAGCCCCTGCAGGCCCAGGCGCACAGCCGCGTGGACGCCGCAGCGGATGACCATCCTGTGGCGGTGCTGGCGGCCCGGACGCGGTCCGGTGCATTCCGGGACCGGACGCAGGTGTCGCTGCCCCAGGGCCTCGACGGCCTGGACGCGGTGTATCTGGACGAGCCTATGCAGGATGGGCACTATGCCGAACCTGTGCACTGGTGCGTGGCGGCAGATGGTTCGGCACGCCTGGAGGGTGAGGCGGACATGGGCCGCCCCGGCGACTGGCCCGCAGCCACCTACCGCCTGGTGCAATCCGCGTTCGACCGTGCGCTGGCGCAGCCGGAAAAAACCGCGGTGGTGCTGTTCATCCATGGCTTTGGCAAGTCTCCCGCCATGGGGCTGGAGCAGGCCTATGGGCTGCGTGCGGTGTATCCCGCATGCGAGCCGGTGTTGTATGGCTGGGAGGCGGGGCGCGGTGGCGGTGTGCTTGCCGCGCTCAGTGGTGTGCCGCGCGCCCGGCAGGGTGCCCAGGGCGGCAGCTTTGCGCTGGCGACCGTGCTGCATGCGTTCAACACGGTGGCCGCGCAGCCGGCCTACGCGGGGCTGGCCAAGGTGGTGCTCGCGCGCAGCGCGGGATGTCTCGCCTTGCACCACGCTCTGGAGCGCATGGGCGTGGGCGGGCACCGTCTGGCGAACCTGAACCGTATCGTGCTGTCGGCGCCCATGCTCAAGGCGTCCGAATACCGCCGCCAGGCAGGCCTGGGAGGGCTGGAGCTCCCGGTGGTCATGACACGCAATCGCCATGACCAGACGCTGCGGTTTGCCGACTGGTTCGATGGCGCGGGTGCGTTGCTGGGCGTGGACGAAGACTTCGTTCCTGCGCGCCAGGGCCACAGCTGCCTGGATTTCTCGGACAGCGCTGGCGTAGGCCCGCAGCACGACTATCTGCTGCTGCGCATCAACCCGCAGCAGCACCGGCTGCACGAGACGCTGCTGTGCCAGCGCGACTTCGCGTGGTCTGATGCGGTGGCTGAGGGCCTGGTGTCGGCAGCCGGCGCAGGGGTCTTTGATGTGCCGTGACCGCACACCCGTGCCACGCCGGGTACCGCGGGCCTGCCGCCACGACGCCGCTTGAACGCCATGCACCGCACCCCCTTGCCCAGCCCGGAGATCTCGGTCGCCCTGGTGGAAGACGACCCCCGCACACGGGAGCGCCTGGTGCAGGCGCTCTCCCGCGCGCCGCGCCTGAGCCTGGCTTTCACCGCCGCCACCGTCGGCGACATGGTGGGCTGGCTGCGCGACAACAGCGTGGATGTGCTGCTGGTGGACCTGGGCCTGCCGGACGGCTCCGGCCTGGAAGTCATCCGCCAGTGCCGCGCGCTGTCTCCGGTCACTGAAGTCATGGTCATCACCATGTTCGGCGACGAGGCCAACATGATGAATGCCTTTGAAGCCGGTGCGCGCGGTTACCTGCTCAAGGACGGGACGGAGGACGACCTGGCGCAGCACGTGCTGAGCCTGCGTGCGGGCGGCTCGCCCATGACGCCCATCATCGCGCGGCAATTGCTCGCCAGGCTGTCGCCGCGCCCGGCCGTGCCCCACAGCCTGGCGCCGGCCGATACGCTCACGGCGCGCGAGCAGGATATTCTGGCGAAGCTCGCACGTGGCTACACCTATGCCGAGGTCGCAGAACTCCTGGGCATCGCGCCCTCCACCGTCCAGTCCCATGTCAAGAACATCTACAGCAAGCTGGCCGTCCATTCCAAAGCCGAGGCCATCTTCGAGGCGCGGCAGATGGGGCTTTTGTAGCCGCACTTCGGCCCGCGCGCGCGGCGGCGTGGCGCTGCGCCGGTGGGTGCTGTGGCCGGTGCTCTGGGTCGTGCTTGCATCGTGGGCAGGGCTGGCGGGTGCACAAGATGCGGATCACGACGCCGCACCGGCCTCTGCCGCACAGCCCGGTGTTCACGTCCTGCACAAGGCCTTCGCGTACCTGGAGCCCGAGGGCGCGGCGCCGTGGTCCGGAACGTTGACGCTGCCCCACCGGTGGGACAAGGCGTTCGCGGGCCTGTCCGGGACGGCGCGCTATGTGCTGGAGATCCCCCCCGTGCCCAAGGGCAGCCCGCTGTCGGGCGTGTACTTCCCGCGGATCGGAAACCAGGTGGAGGTGTATGTGGGTGGCGAGTTGCTCATGCACCGTGGGGCACTGGGAGACACCCGCACCGACGCTGCCAAGTCGCCGCTGTGGATGCCGGTACCCGCGAGTTTTCTGTCCGACGTGGAGCCCACCCCGCTCGAGGTGCGCGTGACCGCGCAACCCGGGCGCTGGGGTGGGCTTGCCACGCCGCAATTCGGGCCCGAGGCAAGCCTGCTGCCCGAGTATCACGAGCGCTATGTCTGGCGGCAGTGGGCTGCGGTCGGCGTGGTGTTTTCACTGGCGCTCACCGGGGTGATTGCCGGTGGCTTGTGGCGCTTGAACCGCGAGCCGGTGTATGGATACTTTGCGCTGTGCGCACCGTTTGGCATCGTGCGGTATGGCGACAGGCTGTGGGAGACACCGCCCATAGGCTGGCCGCTGTGGGGCGGTCTCATGGCTTTTGCATTGGCCATCCATCTGCTGCTGCTCACCCGCTTCGCGCTGGCGATGGTGGGATGCGATGGCCCGCGCGTGCGCCAGGCATTCTGGGCATGGCTGGTGGTGGAGGTCGTGGTGATCTCGGGCGCGTTCGGAGCGGGCGTGCCCTGGCTCTGGACGCTGGGCCTGGCGCTGTTGTTTCCGCCCGCGTTCTTTGCCTACGCTTTGTCGACCCGGCACGCGGTGGTGACGCGGGAGCCCGAAGCGATCGCGCTGTGCCTGGCAAGCTTCATCCCTGTCGGCGCGAGCATCTACGACTTCATCGCGGTGCGCATTCCCAGTGCGGGGCAGGGCCGCACCACGGTGCTGCCCCTGGCCACCATGCTGTTCGTGCTGCTGGTGGGCTGGCTCATCCTGAGCCGCTACGGCCGCCAGGCGCGCGCCTACCAGGGCCTGAGCAACTCGCTGGACGAGAAGGTGCGCCAGCGCGAGCGCGAGCTGCAGGTCAGCTACGACCTGCTGCAGCAAGAGCACGCGCAGCACGCAGCGCTGCAGGAGCGCCAGCGCATCATGCGCGACATCCACGACGGCGTGGGCTCGCAGCTGGTGGGCTTGCTCAGCCTCATCGGCAAGGGCCGCGCCAGCCGCGCCGAACTGCGCGAGCACGCCAATGCCGCGCTGGATGAACTGCGCATGGCCGTGGATGCCATGCAGCCGGTGGATGGCGACCTGGGCACGGTGCTGGCCACCCTGCGCTACCGGCTGCAGCCGCGCCTGGCGGCCACGGGCATCCAGGTGGACTGGCAGGTGCAGGAACTGCCCACTCTCGACACCCTCACGCCGCACATGGTGCTGCAGATCCAGCGCATCCTGCTGGAAGCCTTCACCAATGTGCTGCGGCATGCCCAGGCCACGAGCGTGCGGGTGAGTGCGCGCCACCAGGCCGCGCTGGCGAATCAGCCGCCGCGCCTGGTGCTGGAGATTGCCGACAACGGCGTGGGCATGGAGGGCACGGCGCAGGCACGCGGCCAGGGCCTGGCCAACATGCGGGCGCGTGCGCAGGCCGTTGGCGCGCTGCTGGAGATCACGGCTGCGCCGGGCCAGGGGACGTGTGTGCGGATTGCGTTGCCTGTGGTGCCGCAGGCGCCCGCACCCGCGATGCCAGCCACACCAGCACCAGCACCGGCAGCCCCAGCAGCGCCGTCGACGTGAAGAAGTGCGCGTAGCCGAAGGCGTTCACGTAGTCGCCCGAAAACCCCGCGACGAACTTGGGCAGCAGCAGCATCATGGAGCTGAACAGCGCGTACTGCGTGGCCGAGTAGCTCACGTTGGTCAGGCTCGACAGGTAGGCGATGAACGCGGCCGAGGCGATGCCGCTGGCCAGGTTGTCGGCCGAGACCACCGCGATCAGCGCCGTCACATCGTGCCCATGCCCTGCGAGCCAGGCGAACAGCAGGTTGCTGGCCGCGCTCAGGATGGCGCCCAGCATCAGGATGCGCATCACGCCGAAGCGCATGGACAGCACGCCGCCCACGACGGCGCCCGCCAGGGTCATGATGACGCCGTACACCTTGGTGACGGCGGCCACCTCGTCCTTGGTGAAGCCCATGTCCACGTAGAACGGGTTGGCCATGATGCCCATCACCACGTCGCTGATGCGGTAGACGGCGATGAGTGCGAGGATCAGCGCCGCGTGCCAGCCGTAGCGGCGCAGGAAGTCGGCAAACGGCTCGATCATCGCGCCCTGGATCCATTCGGCCGCGTTCTTCGCGGGGGGCAGCTCCACCGGCGCGGGCTCGCGCGAGAACAGCACCGTGACCACGCCCACGGCCATCGAGGCGGCCATCACCAGGTAGGCCGTTCGCCAGGCGCCGTTCTGGTAGGCCGCCGCACCTTGGGCGATGGCCTGGCCGAGGGCGGGCGCGACCTCAGAGCGTGCCGCGATCCACAGCACGCCCGCGCCCGCCCAGATCATGGCCAGGCGGTAGCCCGTCTGGTAGGACGCGGCCAGCGCCGCCTGGTGGTTGGCGTCGGCCGATTCGATGCGGTACGCGTCGAGCGCGATGTCCTGCGTGGCCGAGCCGAACGCCACCGCCAGCGCGCACCACACGATGGGCCCGAGGGTCAGGCGCGGGTCGCAGACCGCCATGCCGATCAGCCCGGCGACCACGATGGCCTGCGACAGCAGCAGCCAGCTGCGGCGCCGGCCCAGCAGCGCGGTCAGGCCGGGGATGGGCATGCGGTCCACCAGCGGCGCCCACACCCATTTGAATCCGTAGGCCAGGCCCACCCAGCTCAGGTAGCCGATGGTGCTGCGGTCGATGCCCGCCTCGCGCAGGCGAAACGACAGCGTGCCCAGCACCAGCAGCAGCGGCAGCCCGGCCGCGAAGCCGAGCGTGAGCATGCGCAGGCTGGCGGGCTCCAGGTACACGCGCAGCGTCTGCAGCCAGGGGGTGCGGCGGGGCGTTTCGGGGGGCAGGGCGGGGTGGGTGGAGGGGGATTGGTTGGCGGAGGTGTCTGACATGGGCGCCCGGGGGTTTTGTCTATCATCGCTGACACCTTGCAGCCTGGCGCGCCGACCTCCATCGGGCTGGCGACGCCGCTGCGGGGGACACGGCCTGTGCCGTGCGGTCCCGCGTCAGTGCAGCCGCCTATTATTCCCTTGCCCTCTTCCCTTCCCTTCAGGTGATCCGGTATGTGCCTTCTGTGCCCCACGCCTTCCGTCGCTCCCTCGTCACCCTGGTCCGCGCGCCGCGCCTTCCTGCTGGCCGCTGGCGCCACCGCTGCCGCGCCCGTGATGGCGCAGGTGGATGTGGGCACGGCCTCCAGCGTGCGCAAGCTGATCCCGGCGGAAACGCTGGAGAACTCCGCCGCCCAGCAGTACCGCCAGATGCTCGAGCAGGCCAAGGCCAAGCGTGCGCTCGCGCCGGAGGGCCACCCGCAGCTGCAGCGCCTGCATGCCATCGCCAAGCGCCTGATCCCGTACACCGCGCCGTGGAACGACCGCGCCAAGCAGTGGCGCTGGGAGGTCAACCTGATCGGCAGCCAGCAGATCAACGCCTTTTGCATGCCCGGCGGCAAGATCGCCTTCTACACCGGCATCCTCGATCAGCTCAAGCTCACCGACGATGAGACCGCGATGATCATGGGCCACGAAATGGCCCATGCCCTGCGCGAGCATGCGCGCGAACGCCTGGCCAAGACCCAGGGCACCAACCTGGCGCTGCGCCTGGGCTCGCAACTGCTGGGGCTGGGCGATCTGGGCCAGGCCGCGGCCGGCCTGGGCGGGCAGCTGCTCACGCTGCAGTTCAGCCGGTCGGACGAGAGCGAGGCCGACCTGGTGGGGCTGGAGCTGGCGGCCCGCGGCGGGTTCGACCCCGCGGCGTCGGTCAGCCTGTGGAAGAAGATGGGTAATGCCACGGGCGGCAAGCAGGGCGGGCTGGCCTTCCTCTCCACCCATCCCTCGGGCCCCGCGCGCATCAAGGAGCTGGAGATGAACGTGCCCAAGGTGCAAAAGCTCTACGAAGCGGCACGCAAGGGCTGAGCGGTCACGCGGTTGCGGCCGTCGTGCTTGCTGCGGTACAGCGCCTTGTCGGCGCGCGCGATGGCCGCGGGCAGGTCGTCGCTGCTGGCCACCTGCGCCACGCCGAACGACATCGACAGCGGCACGGGCACACCCTGGTGGTCCAGGGTAATCCGCTCGATGGCCGCGCGGATGCGCTCAGCCACCTCCACGGCGGATGCCAGCGAACTGGCCGGCATGAGCGCCAGAAACTCCTCGCCGCCCCAGCGCGCGAGCACGTCGCTCTCGCGCAGTTGGCCGGCGAGCACCTGCGCCACGGCCACCAGAACGCGGTCCCCCGCCGCGTGGCCGTGGCGGTCGTTCACCTGCTTGAAATGGTCGATGTCGCACAGCATGAGCGCCACCGGCTCGCCCGTGCGCTGGATGCGGGTGAGCGTGTGCCCGGCCAGCGTCTGGAAGTGCGCCCGGTTGTTCAGCCCCGTCAGTGCATCGAGCGTGGCCTGCCTGAGCAGGCGGTTCTCGGCGATCAGGATGGTGCGCCGGTAGAACGCCGCCAGCGCCGCGAACATGCCGAAGACTACGCACACGTGCAACATGTTGACGATCTTCTGCCCCTGCCCGGCCAGCGGTGCCAGCGGGCCCAGGTGGTCGCACACCAGGCGCAGCCCCAGGTAGTAGGCCAGCAGCGCCAGCACCACGGGGACGGCGTAGCGGCCGGAGTTGGCGATCACCACCGCAGGAATGAACAGCAACAGGTAGTAGTGAAAGCCGCTGTCCCAGCCCACGAGCAGCGATCCCAGCGCCGAGTGCGCGATCACCTCCAGCCAGATGAGCAGGATGCCGGCCGTGTTGCGCCGCCGCCGGATGAGCGCATGGGCGCACAGGTACATCGCGATGCTGACCACATTGACCAGCGCGAGCGGCACCGAGCCCAGCCAGAGAAACAGTGCGATGTACAGCCCATCGATGCAGGCTGCGGTGAGCGCCACCCGCTGCGCCATCGCCCAATAGGCCTTGCCCGCCACGCTGGAGCCGCGCTGCGCAGGCTCGTAGGGGCGTGGTGCACGGGGTGCGGGCGGGGAGGAGCTTGCAGAGGAATCCATGGCGTGCAGCAGCCGGAGGGCGCATGACGCCCGAGGTTGTTAACAAAATGTCACATCCTAGGCCGCGCCTGCGCGAGGCATCCGACGATCAGGGCAGCGAATACCGGTCAGTTGCCGGAAAGCCTGCTTCGGTGGACCCTTGGGTGCAGGTACGGGTACGGGTACGGGTGCAGGCCCGGACGGCAGCGCTGGGCTGCAGCGCATGCATCGGCGTCATCCGCTGGAATGCGAATGCTCCTATTTTGATAGCTGCTACCGCTTGTGTAGTGAGCGGTAGGGGCCAAAAATACCCCGGAGGCCTTCGTGCACCGCAGGCTGATCAGGTCCCGCCCACGTAGGGATTGCTCTGGCGCTCCCGCCCGAAGGTGCTCTCCGGGCCATGCCCGGGGATGAACACCGTCTGGTCGCCCATGGGCCACAGCCGCTGGGTGATGCTGTCGATGAGGTCCTGGTGGTTGCCCATCGGAAAGTCCGTGCGCCCGATGCTTCCGGCAAAGAGCACGTCACCGACGAAGGCGCGGTCGATCTGCGGCGCGTGGAACACCACGTGGCCGGGTGTGTGCCCGGGGCAGTGCCGCACCTGCAGCGTCTCGTGGCCGATCTGCACCGTGTCGCCATCGGCCAGCCAGCGCGTGGGCGTGAACGGTTGTGCTGGCGGAAAGCCGAACATCGCGCTTTGCTGCGGCAGCCCGTCGATCCAGAACTGGTCGCCGGGGTGGGGACCCACGATGGGCAGGGTCAGGCGCTGCGCCAGTTCGCCCGTGCCACCCGCATGGTCGATGTGCGCGTGGGTGAGCCAGATCTGCTCCAGGGCCAGGCCCCGCCGCTCGGTCTCGGCCAGCAGCGTGTCGAGATCGCCGCCCGGGTCGATGACCGCGGCCTTGTGGGTGGCATCGCACCAGACGATGGAGCAGTTCTGTTGGAACGCCGTGACGGGGACGGTGAGATAGCGGAGCATGGTTCAGGGTGTGGGTTGTTGCGAGCAATGGGGGATTGTGCAAACAAAGTTCGCCCTGTCGGTGGGAATGTTCCTGCAGCGGTGGGTGGTAGGCGCATCCGAGAGGCGCCATGTCTTTGGCCACCCTGCCACCAACAAAAAGGGCTCCCACACGGGAGCCCAGTTTGCTGTCGCGTCGCGGCGGGTCCAAAACACTCCCCATGGCAGCAGCACCAGCGACATGCCGCCAATGCCACCACCATGGGAAGGCCCGCAACTGCGTCAATTACATCGCGCTGATTTCGCCCGAAGGGATCGTGCCGGTGCGCACGGCTTCAGCAGCCTGGGCACGCACGGCAGCGCGGTCAGCCGTGGACTTGTAGGTCACGACGCGCGAACCAGCGGGCTCGATGCTGCGGGTCTGGGCAACGGTGGAGGCTTCGGCAGCCACTTCGGCGCGGGTGCGGTTCGTTTCGAACTTCGTGGCGAATTGCGAAGCATCGGCTTCGTCAGCGTGGGCACCGAAGGCAGCGAAAGCGGACACAGCGGCGATGGAGAGGAAACGTGCAGTCTTGTTCATGATGAAAGTCCAGTGTATTTTTTAGAAGTCAGGTTTTTTATGGAGAGAGTCAGGAAGCTGAATCCGTCGGATCCAGATCAGCCTTGCTCACCCGAAGGGATCTGGCCGGTGCGCACAGCGTCGGCAGCCTGGGCACGCACGGCAGCGCGGTCGGCCGTGGACTTGTAGGTCACGACGCGCGAACCAGCGGGCTCGATGCTGCGGGTCTGGGCGACGCTCGAAGCTTCTGCAGCCACTTCGGCGCGGGTGCGGTTGGTTTCGAACTTGGACACATATTGCGAAGCGTCGGCTTCGTCGGCTTGGGCGCCAAAGGAAGCGAAGGCAGCGACAGCGGCGATGGAGAGGAAACGTGCGGTGTTGTTCATGATGAAAGTCCTTGAAGTTAAAAGCGTCTCAATAAAGCCGGTACAAAAACCATTCCTGAACCGGGTTCGGTGAGTCGCCTTGCGGGTTCGGCTCATCGATGGGTTGAACTGTACGCCGGTGGTGTCCAGAGAAAAACCACCCAGTCGCGAACTGACTGTTCCAGTATTGAGAACAATCCGGGCGAGATCTCAGTCCTTCGTGGTTAATGGGAAAATCGCCGCAGATGCACAGCACTTCCTCCTCCCTTCCCAGCCGGTGTGGCATTTGCGGCGCCACCAGCTATCACCGCGTGGTGGCCCGCGATGGCGGTGGCGTCATGCGCTACACCGAGCGCCTGCAATGCACCGGGTGCTCGCACGAGTTCGCTGACGTGAAAGCGTGGCGCGAAGGCGCCTGCGCAGAACCACGTGCCAACGCACAGTCCGCATGAATTCGACGCGTCATGCAGGCGTGCCGCCGCGCTTCACCACCACGACATCCTCCTGAACCCTGATTTCCCGATGACCACCTACGCAGAACTCCTTGCGCAAAAGCGCAACCTCGACGAGCAGATCCACAAAGCCCGCAAGGCGGAAGCCTCCGCTGCGCTGGAAACGGTCAAACAGTTGATCAAGGAATTCGACTTCACGGCACAGCAGGTGTTTCCCTGGACACCCGACCCCAAGAAGGTCCCCGCCAAGTACCACGATCCGCAGTCCGGCTCCACCTGGACCGGCCGCGGCAAGCCGCCGAAATGGATTGCCGGCAAAGACCGCGAGCAGTTCCTGATCCGATAAGGCGCACTGTCCAGCGCAGCCAGAGGGCAATGGCAAGGGACCGGCTCCTACAGTGCCGGTCAGGCGGGTCAGGCTCAATCTCGCCTTTCATTCCCATTCGGAGATTGCCATGGACTCGATCAACCAGAACCAGCCCGAGGACACCCACAAGCACTTGACCGGAAACGATGCCACGCAGCGCATCCGGGACATGGCCGAGGATGCCCAGTCGTGCTTCTTTTGCACCAACGCTCCCCACAGTGAAACGGGCGGGACGCGGCCCATGGGCGTGGAGAAGGTGGACGAAGCCGGCCACCTGTGGTTTCTGAGCGCGTCCGACAGCCACAAGAACCGCGAGATCGAAGCAGACCCCAAAGTGCGGATCTTCATGCAGGGTTCCAAGCACTCGGGCTTTCTGGTGCTGGACTGCACCGCCAGCATCCACCGCGACCAGGCCTTGATCGATGAGCTGTGGGATCCCATCATGAAAACCTGGTTCACCGAAGGAAAGCACGATCCGCGCATCACCGTGATCGAAGTCGCGCCCGTGTCGGGCTACTACTGGGACACCAAACACGGCAGCCTGGTCGCTGCCACCAAGATGGTGATTGGCGCGGCCATCGGCAAGACGCTGGACGACTCGGTGGAAGGGCGCCTTCGCCCATGATGCAGGGCCTGCGGCGCCTGGGCCGTGCCATTACCGAGCTCCCGGTGGTGGGTGTGCTTTTGGTGGCCGTGCGCAATTACGTCTTGCACCAGAGCGCCAACCAGGCGGGCAGCCTGGCATTTTCTGCCGTGCTGGCGATGTTCCCGCTGTTGCTGCTGCTATCGGCAGCGGCGGGCTTTGTCGGCCAGCCCGGCGACGCGGCCGCGCTGGCCGAACGGGTGCTGGGCTACGCGCCGCAGCTGGTGCGCGATGTGATGCAACCCGTGGTGCAGCAGGTGCTGGCTCAGCGCAACGAGGCGCTGCTCACCGTGGGGCTGGCCATCACGCTGTGGACCGGTTCCTCCGGCATGCAGGCGGTGCGCTCGGCGCTCAACCGCTCGTACGGCATCGACCGGGGTCTGCCGTTCTGGAAGGCGCGCATCAAGTCCACGCTGTTCACCGTGGTGGTGGGGTCGGGGCTGCTGCTGGTGTTCAGTTCCGTGATCGTCATGCCGCGCATCTGGCAGTTCGTGGTCACCAATGTCGCGGCCGACGGCGACGAGGCGATCTGGCTGTACGACAGCGTGCGCTATGGGGCCGCCTACCTCACGCTGGTCGTGCTGTATGCGCTGCTGTATGGCTGGTTGCCGGACATTCCACAGCGCGTGGCCACGGTGCTGCCGGGCGCGCTGGTCGGCGCAGCGCTGTGGGTGGTCGCTGCGGCCACGCTGTCGTACACCCTGCGCACCGCGGGCAAGTTGGTGTTGATCTACGGCAGCTTTGCGGGCGTGGTCGCCACCCTCGTGTTTTTGTACGCGAGCGCGACGACGCTGATCTACGGCGCGGAGGTCAATGCGGTAATCCGCGAGCGGCATTGACAGCGCGCGGGCTCCCTACAGGCTGAAGTCGTAGTCCACCGTGATGGGCGCATGGTCCGAAAACTTCTCGCCCTTGTAGATGGACTCGCTGCGCGCCAGCGCTGCCAATGCCGGCGTGGCCAGGTGGTAGTCCAGCCGCCATCCCACGTTGTTCGCATACGCCTGGCCGCGATTGCTCCACCAGGTGTAGGCCGTGTCGGTAGCCGTGGGTTGTAACTGACGGTAAACGTCGATGAGCCCGCCGCCTTCATCAGTTGTGTGTAACAACTTTGTCATCCACGCACGCTCTTCGGGCAGGAAGCCGCTGTTTTTCTGGTTGCTGCGCCAGTTCTTGAGGTCGATCTGCTGGTGCGCGATGTTGATGTCGCCGCACAGGATGAACTCGCGTTCGCCCTTGGTGCGCATGAGATGGGGATGGAACTCCGCCAGAAAGCGGAACTTGGCCAGCTGGCGCTCCTCGCCCGACGAGCCGCTCGGGAAGTACGCACTGATGATCGACAGCTTGCGCGCGGGCGTGTCAAAGCGCAGTTCGACATAGCGGCCCTCGGCGTCGAACTCGGCCGAGCCGTAGCCCACGACCACGTCGGACGGCTCGTGGCGCGTGTAGATGCCCACGCCGGAGTAGCCTTTTTTCTGGGCAAAGTGAAAATGCCCCTGCAGGTCTGCCACGCGTTCGAAGCGGTTGGCGATGTCGGCCGCCTGGGCTTTGACTTCCTGCACGCAAATACAATCCGGCCGCGTGGCTGCCATCCAGCTTTCCACGCCTTTGCTGGTGGCCGAGCGAATGCCATTGAGATTGAGGCTGGTTAATTTGAACAAGGATTTTCCCATGGTGGATGTTGGCGCACAAAAAGATGGTCAGGGCCAGCTGGCGCAGGATTTTGTACGTTTTGCGGTCGAATCGGGGGTGCTGCGCTTCGGCGAATTCAAGACCAAGGCCGGTCGCTTGAGCCCGTACTTCTTCAATGCGGGACTGTTCGACGATGGCAGCAAGATGGGCCGGCTGGCGGAATTCTATGCAAAAGCCCTGATCGCCAGCGGCATCGAATTCGACATGGTCTTCGGTCCGGCCTACAAGGGCATTCCCCTGGCCGCCACCGTCGCCGTGGAGCTGGCGCGGCTGGGGCGCAACGTGCCTTTTGCGTACAACCGCAAGGAGGCCAAGAACCACGGCGAGGGCGGGACCCTCGTGGGAGCGCCGCTGAAGGGCCGCGTGCTCATCGTGGACGACGTGATGTCCGCCGGCACGGCAGCCCGTGAGTCGATCGCCATCATCCGCGCGGCCGGTGCCACCCCGCACGCGGTAGCCATTGCGCTGGACCGTCAGGAGAAAGCCACCGAGAATGGCCAGGACGTGGACCACAGCGCGGTCCAGTATGTGCGCCAGCAACTGGGCATGCAGGTGTGCACGATCGCGCGGCTGGCAGACTTATTGCTGTATCTCTCGCAAAACGGGGGGGAGGGGATGCGTTCCCATCACGAAAATGTGCTGGCATACCGCCAGCGGTATGGCGTCAATGAAGGGTGAATGATTTGAGCAGGTCGGCGTGGATCGTCGGTACGGTGTTGTGCGCCACCCTGGTCGCGGATCTCGCGCGCGCGCAGCAGCCGCCAAGCGGTGGCATCTATACCTGTGTGGATCGCAACGGGCGCAAGCTCACGGCCGACCGCCCCATTCCGGAATGCCTGGACCGCGAACAGCGTGAACTGAGCCCGATGGGCACGGTCCGCCGCCAGATCGGCCCGTCGCTCACGGAGAACGAGCGTGCGGCCCAGGAAGTGCAACGCCGCAAGGAGGCCGAAGAGCGCGCCCGTGTCGTCGAAGAGCGCCGCCGCGAGCGCGTGCTCACGGCCCGCTACCCCGACAAGGCCACGCACGATGTCGAACGCGCCGCCGCCATCCAACTGGTGGACGACGTTACGGCCACGGCAGAAAAGCGCATTGCCGAACTCAAGCAGCAGCGAAAAGGCTTCGATACCGAAATGGAGTTCTACAAGAAGGACCCCAACAAGGCGCCGATGACGCTGCGCCGCAAGATCGCGGAAAACGAAGACAGCATTGCCGAGCAGCAACGCTTTTTGGCCGGGCAGGACCAGGAAAAGCGCCGGGTGCACCAGCGCTTCGATACCGAACTGGCGCTGCTGCGCAAGCTGTGGGAGTCGCAGCGGGCACCGGCACTGGCACCTGCGGCCACCGGCGCAGGAGAGCTTGCTGCGCCCGCTGCGTCACGCTAGGCGGTAGATTCAAAGAGCTTGTATCCGGCCTGCGCGCAGCGGGGCGACGGCACGAAAAAAGGGGCATGATGCCCCTTTTCCGTTGCTGCATGCCGGGGAGTTTTCCACCCCCGGAGTTGATCACTCAGCCTGCCAGCTTGGCGCGCAGCACGTCGTTGACCTGCTGGGGATTCGCCTTGCCCTTGCTGGCCTTCATGATCTGGCCGACCAGCGCGTTGAAGGCCTTGTCCTTGCCCGCGCGGAACTGCGCCACGTTGTCCGCGTTGGCAGCGATGACCTCGTCGATGATCGCCTCCAGCGCGCCGGTGTCGTTCATCTGCTTGAGGCCCTTGGCCTCGATGACTGTATCCACCTCGTGGCCGTCACCCGTCCACAGCGCGTCGAACACCTGCTTGGCCGCGTTGTTGGAGATGGTGCCGTCGGCAATGCGCGCGATCAGCGCGGCCAGCTGGGCCGACGATACCGGCGCCTGCTCGATGCCGGTCTCCACCATGTTCAGGCGGCGCGACACCTCGCCCATGATCCAGTTGCTGGCGAGCTTGGCTTGGCCACACGCCTTGGCCGCGGCCTCGAAATACGCGGCCATGGCCTTGCTCTGCGTCAGGGTCGTGGCATCGTACTCGGGCAGGCCATAGTCCGCCACGAAGCGCGCCGCCATGGCGCGCGGCAGTTCGGCCATCAGCGCGCGTTGTTCGTCGACCCACTGCTGCGAGATGTGCAACGGCGGCAGGTCCGGGTCCGGGAAGTACCGGTAGTCGGCCGCATCTTCCTTGGTGCGCATCGCACGCGTCTCGCCCGTGTCGGGGTCGAACAGCACGGTGGCCTGCTGGATCGCGCGGCCGTCTTCGATCTCTTCGATCTGCCAGCGGATCTCGTAGTCGATCGCCTGCTGCATGAACTTGAAGCTGTTCAGGTTCTTGATCTCGCGGCGCGTGCCCAGCGGCTCGCCCGGCTTACGCACCGAAACGTTCGCATCGCAGCGGAACGAGCCCTCCTGCATGTTGCCGTCGCAGATGCCGATCCAGGTCACGATCTTGTGCAGCTCCTTGGCGTAGGCCACGGCCTCTTCGCTCGAGCGCATGTCGGGCTCGGTCACGATCTCCAGCAGGGGCGTGCCGGCGCGGTTCAGGTCGATGCCCGACTGACCGATGAAGTCCTCGTGCAGGGACTTGCCCGCATCTTCTTCCAGGTGGGCCCGCACCAGGCGCACGGTCTTTTTCTCATCGCCCAGAAAGAACTGCACTTCGCCGCCCTGCACGACCGGGATCTCGAACTGGCTGATCTGGTAGCCCTTGGGCAGGTCGGGGTAGAAGTAGTTCTTGCGGGCAAAAATGCTCTTCTGCGCAATGTGGGAGCCCAGAGCCAGTCCTAATTTGATAGCGCAGACCACCGCTTCGCGGTTCATCACCGGCAGCGTGCCGGGCAGCGCCAGGTCCACCGGCGATGCCTGGGTGTTGGGCTCGGCGCCGAAGGCGGTGGGCGAGCGGCTGAAGATCTTGCTCTGCGTGGCGAGCTGGGTGTGGGTCTCGAAGCCGATGACGACCTCGTAGCCGTGGATCAATTTGGGGGTCGTCGTCATGTCACAGGCCTCCGGGTTGGCGGAGGTGGTAGTCGGTGGCTTGCTGCAGGCGGTGCGCAGCGTTCAGAAGGCGGGCTTCCTGGAAGTAGTTGCCGATGAGCTGCAGGCCCACGGGCATGCCGGCGTCGCCAAAGCCCGCGGGCACGCTCATGCCGGGCAGGCCGGCGAGCGAGCCGGGAAGGGTGAAGATGTCGGCCAGGTAGTCGGCCAGCGGGTCGGCGCCGTGCTCGCCCAGCTTCCAGGCCACGGTGGGTGCCACGGGGCCGGCGATCACGTCGCAATCCTTGAACGCGTTCTGGAAGTCGTCGGCGATCATGCGGCGGATCTTCTGCGCCTGCAGGTAGTACGCGTCGTAGTAGCCGTGGGACAGCACGTAGGCGCCGATCATGATGCGGCGCTTGACCTCGTCGCCAAAGCCTTCGGCACGCGTCTTCTTGTACATGTCCACCAAGTCGGTGTAGTCCTTGGCGCGGTGGCCGAACTTCACGCCGTCGAAGCGCGACAGGTTGGACGACGCCTCGGCCGGGGCGATGATGTAGTACACCGGGAT
This sequence comes from Acidovorax sp. NPDC077693, assembly GCF_044542805.1. Taxonomy (NCBI): domain Bacteria; kingdom Pseudomonadati; phylum Pseudomonadota; class Betaproteobacteria; order Burkholderiales; family Comamonadaceae; genus Acidovorax; species Acidovorax sp. NPDC077693. Next base: position 73,421 of record NZ_JBITVD010000021.1, read on the forward strand.
CGACAGCTCCGTGCGGGGCAGGCTGATGGGCACGAGTTTGGCGCCGAGCTTCTCGTATTCCTTGAGCGCGCCGTCCACGGCAGCGCGCACGTCGGGTGCCAGGCCTTCACCGAAGAACTCGGCAGGGATGCCGATGCGCAGGCCGTCGATGGAGTCGTTGAGCGAGCGGCTGAAGTCTTCCGCGGGCACGTCCAGGCTCGTCGAATCACGGTCCGGATCGGGGCCGCACATGGCGGACAGCAGCAGCGCGCAGTCCTCGGCGCTGCGGGCCATCGGGCCGGCCTGGTCAAGGCTGGAGGCGAACGCGATCATGCCGTAGCGGCTGGCCCGACCATAGGTGGGCTTGATGCCGGTGATGCCGCAGAACGACGCCGGCTGGCGGATGGAGCCGCCCGTATCGGTGCCGGTGACGGCCGGGGCCAGGCGCGCGGCCACGGCCACGGCGCTGCCGCCCGAGGAGCCGCCGGGGACGCGGCTGGTGTCCCATGGGTTGCGCACCGGTGCGGGCGCATCGAAACCCACCGGGGCCACGGCAGAATTCTCGTTGGCCGAGCCCATCGCGAACTCGTCGCAGTTGAGCTTGCCCAGCGTCACCGCGCCGGCGTCGGCCAGCTTGGCCACCACGGTGGCGTCGAACGGCGACTGGTAGCCCGCCAGCATCTTCGAGCCTGCGGTGCTGGGGAAGTCGCGCGTGACGAAGATGTCCTTGTGCGCCAGCGGCACGCCTTCCAGCGCGCCTGCCGTGCCCGCGGCCAGGCGGGCATCGGCGGCGCGCGCCTGCGCCAGGGTGGCTGCTTCGTTCAGCGCCACAAAGGCGCCCAGTTGGGGGTGGGCCTGGGTGCGCGACAGAAAATGCTGCGCGGCTTCCACCGCAGAAAATTGCTTGTCGCGCAGGCCGGCGGCCAGTTCGGTCACGCCCAGGTCGTGCAGGGCTTTGTTCGTGGTCATGGTCATGCGGGCCTTCCTCACTCGATCACTTTGGGGACGAGGAACAGGCCACGCTCCACGGCAGGGGCGCTCTTCTGGTTGGCTTCGCGCTGATTGGGCTCGCTGGCGACGTCGTCGCGCAGGCGCAGGGCCACGTCCTGGATGGCCGCCACGGGGTGCGCCAGCGGTGCAACGCCCGAAGTATCCACAGCCCGCATCTTTTCCACGATGTCGAAGAAGCCATTGAGCTGTGTCAGCATGCGCTCACTTTCGGAGGGTGTCAGCTCAAGCCGCGCCAAATTGGCAATGCGGCCGATGTCCTGGGGGGTCAGTGCCATAGGGAGGAGAATCTAGAGAAACCAGAAGTAAAGCTGTGATCCACGCCGCGCCGGGGGGAGTTATTCACAGGGGATCGGGTATTATCCCGGCTTTGCCGCAATAGCCTCCTTCCTGCCGGTCATTGTGCGAAAAAAGCGATATTTGACCCCGTAAACCCGGCGATGGCAGGCCGACGTGCATGCCGTGCCTGAGAGGATTTTTGAATGTTCGGAGCTTTCCGTCGGTACTTCTCCACCGACCTTGCCATTGACCTTGGCACAGCCAACACCCTCATCTTCGCCCGCGACAAAGGCATCGTCCTCGACGAACCTTCCGTGGTGGCCATCCGCCACGAAGGCGGGCCCCACGGCAAGAAAGTCATCCAGGCCGTAGGCCGCGAAGCCAAGGCCATGCTGGGCAAGGTCCCGGGCAACATCGAAGCCATCCGGCCCATGAAGGACGGCGTGATCGCCGACTTCGTGATCACCGAGCAGATGATCAAGCAGTTCATCAAGATGGTGCACCCGCGCACGCTGTTCACCCCCAGCCCGCGCATCATCATCTGCGTGCCCTGCGGCTCCACCCAGGTCGAGCGCCGCGCCATCAAGGATGCCGCAGAAGCTGCTGGCGCCACTGCTGTCTACCTGATCGAAGAGCCCATGGCTGCCGGCATCGGTGCAGGCCTGCCAGTCTCTGAAGCCTCGGGCTCCATGGTCGTCGACATCGGCGGCGGCACCACCGAGGTGGGCGTGATCTCGCTGGGCGGCATGGTCTACAAGGGCAGCGTCCGCGTGGGCGGCGACAAGTTCGACGAAGCCATCATCAGCTACATCCGCCGCAACTACGGCATGCTGATCGGCGAGCCCACCGCAGAAGCCATCAAGAAGAACATCGGCTCGGCCTTCCCCGGCTCCGAAGTGCGCGAGATGGAAGTCAAGGGCCGCAACCTCTCCGAAGGCGTGCCGCGCAGCTTCACCATTTCTTCCAACGAAGTGCTGGAAGCCCTGACCGACCCGCTCAACCAGATCGTCTCCGCCGTCAAGAACGCGCTGGAGCAGACCCCTCCTGAACTCGGCGCCGACATTGCCGACCGCGGCATGATGCTGACCGGCGGCGGCGCGCTGCTGCGCGACCTCGATCGCCTGCTGGCCGAAGAAACCGGCCTGCCGGTGCTGGTGGCCGAAGACCCGCTGACCTGCGTGGTGCGCGGCTGCGGGATTGCGCTGGAGCGCATGGACCGCCTGGGCAGCATTTTTACCAGTGAATAATGGCACTCCCCCCTGAGTCGCTTCGCGCCTTCCCCCCTCTCTCTGCGCGCTCCGCGCTCCGGGAGTGTGGACGCACCCCGTGGCCTGGCAGAGCCAGTTCCACGGGTGCGCTGGCCTGGGCCTCGCCAGTTTTTTAAGGTAGGGGTAGCGCACAGCGCTATGAATCACTGACATGCCGCTGGGTACCCTCGAGCGCAGCGCTCCCCCCTTCTTCAAGCAAGGCCCTTCGGCCCTGTCGCGTTTGGCCGTCTACAGCGCTTTGGCGCTGTTTCTCATGGTGGCCGACGCACGCTTTGAGCTCACCGGCCCGTTCCGTCAGGCGGTGGGCACGGTGCTGTACCCCGTGCAGTGGCTCATGCTCAAGCCCGTGGAGATGGCTGGCCACAGCTCGGACTATTTCCAGTCGCTGACCACGGCCCAGCAAGAGCTGGACGATGCGCGCAAGAAGATGACCGCCATGGGCCAGCGCGCCACCCAGGCCGAGCAGCTGGCGCTGGAAAACACGCGCCTGCGGCAACTGCTGGCGCTGCGCGAGCGGCTCGAAACGCCGGCCCAGGCGGCCGAGGTGATCTACGACACCGCCGACCCGTACACGCGCCGCGTGGTGCTCGACCGCGGCCAGATGGGCGGCGTGGAGCTGGGCTCGCCCGTGATGGACGAGGCCGGCGTGCTGGGCCAGGTCACGCGGGTGTTCCCGCTGGTGAGTGAAGTCACATTGCTGATCGACCGCGACCAGGCCATCCCCGTGCTGAACATCCGCACCGGCGCGCGCGGCGTGGCCTACGGCGACCCGGTGGCGGGCCACGGCGGCGGCATGGAGCTGCGCTTCATGCCCGCCAACGCCGATGTGCGCGAGGACGACCTGCTCACCACCAGCGGTGTGGACGGGCTCTACCCCTCGGGCTTGCCCGTGGCCAAGGTCGTGCGCGTGGAGCGCCGCGCCGACTCGGCCTTTGCCCGCATCTACTGCGTGCCGCTGGCGCAGGTGCAGGGCGCGCGGCACGTGGTGGTGCTCAAGCCGCTGGCCGACAACGCGCTGCCCCGGCCCGAGCCTGCGCACCCGGCGCCGGCCAAGCGCGGGGCGCGCAAAGGATGACAACCATGCCGCCACGTGCAGCCACCCGGCCGTTGGCCCGCGTGCCCGCAGCGGGCACACTGCATTTTCTGAAAGGGCCCACGCCATGATCATGCCGCGCGGCGAGCCCTTGCTGCTGCCGGTCAACCCGGTGTTCATCGGCGTGAGCCTGGCCGTGGGCCTGGCGGTCAACATGCTGCCGCTCGGCCGCATCGTCTGGACCCCCGATCTGCTGATGGTGTTGCTGGTCTTCTGGGGCGTGCACCAGCCGCTGCGCATCGGCATGGGCGTGGCATTCGTGCTGGGCCTGTGCATGGACGTGAGCCAGTCCGCGCTGCTGGGTCAGCATGCGCTGTCGTACACCGTGCTGTCGTTCGGCGCCATCGCCATCCACCGCCGCCTGCTGTGGTTCAGCGTGCCGTCGCAGGCGCTGCAGGTGCTGCCGCTGTTTGCGCTGGCGCACGCCATCGAGCTTTTGCTGCGCATGGCGGCGGGCGGCCTCTTTCCGGGGCTGTGGAGCTTTCTGGCGCCGCTGATCGAGGCGCTGCTGTGGCCGCTGGCCAGCTGGGTGCTGCTGGCGCCGCAGCGCCGGCCGCCGGACCGTGATCAGAACCGGCCGTTGTGATGAAGCTCCCCCTGAGTCGCTTCGCGCCTTCCCCCTCTCCTTCGGGAGGGGGACGCCACCCGTGGCCTGGCAGAGCCAGTTCCACGGTGGCACTCGCCTGGGCTGCGCGCTTGCGTAGGCTGCGCCGAGTGGTGAGGCACCTTCTGCGCCACTTCGCGTCTTCCCTTTTTCTGTCGGGACGGGGGCACGCCCGTGGCCTCTTGCCGTCAGCTCCAGTGGTGGCAATCGCCGGGGGCATAGCCGTCTCGCGGAGCGCGCTTGGGTTTCGCCATGGAGCGCAACGATGACCGAGCTGCGCAACAGCGAAGCCGACGCATCGCGGTTTCGGGTGCGGGCGTTCGTCATCGGCCTGGTGGTGATGTTCGCATTCGGCCTGGTGGTGGCGCGGCTGGTGTACCTGCAGGTGGTGCGGCACGAAGACCTGGCGGCGCAGGCCGAGAGCAACCGCACGGCGGTCGTGCCCATCGTGCCGAACCGGGGGCTGATCCTGGACCGCAACGGCGTGGTGCTGGCCACCAACTACTCGGCCTACACGCTGGAGATCACGCCCTCGCGCGCCGGCGTGCTCGATGAAACCATCGACGAGCTGGCCAAGATCGTGGACATCCAGACCCGCGACCGCCGCCGCTTCAAGCGGCTGATGGAAGAGTCGCGTAACTTCGAATCCCTGCCCATCCGCACGCGGCTCACCGACCAGGAGGTCGCGCGCTTCACGGCGCAGCGCTACCGGTTTCCGGGCGTGGACATCAAGGCCCGGCTGTTTCGCAACTACCCCATGGGCGACGTGGCGAGCCACGCCATCGGGTACATCGGCCGCATCAACCAGACCGAAAAGGCGCGCATCCAGGACTCGGAGGACGAGGCCAACTACCGCGGCACCGAATACATCGGCAAGCTCGGCGTCGAGCAGAGTTTCGAGTCGTCGCTGCACGGCACCACCGGCGTCGAGCAGATGGAGACATCGGCCGGCGGCCGTGCGGTGCGCAAGCTCTCCAGCCACGCGGCCACGCCCGGCGACAGCGTGATGCTGTCCATCGACATCAAGCTGCAGAAACTCATCGAGGAGCTCTACGGCAGCCGCCGCGGCGCGCTGGTGGCCATCGACCCGCGCAACGGCGAGATCCTGGCCCTGGTGAGCAAGCCCACGTTCGACCCCAACCTCTTCGTCGAAGGCATCGACGTGGAGAACTGGGCGGCGCTCAACGAGTCCATCGACAAGCCCCTGCTCAACCGCGCGCTGCGCGGCACCTACCCGCCGGGCTCCACCTACAAGCCCTTCATGGCGCTGGCGGCACTGCAGCTGGGCAAGCGCTCGCCCAGCCTGGTGGTGAACGACCCGGGCTCGTACACGTTCGGCGGCCACACCTTCCGCAGCCACGAAGGCGGCCTGGGCGGTGTGGACATGCACCGCGCCATCCAGTTCTCGAGCAACACCTATTTCTATTCGCTGGCCGTCGAGATGGGCGTGGATGCCATCCATGACTTCATGAAGCCGCTGGGCTTCGGCCAGAGCACGGGGATCGATCTGAACGGCGAAGTGCGCGGCACGCTGCCCAGCACCGAGTGGAAGCGCAACACCTACAAGCGCGCCGACATGAAGCGCTGGTTCCCGGGCGAGACGGTGTCGCTGGGCATCGGCCAGGGCTACAACAACTTCACCATGCTGCAGCTCGCGCTGGCCGAGGCCACGCTGGCCAACGGCGGCACGCGCTACCGGCCCCACATGGCCAAGGCCATCAAGAACTCGGTCACCGGCGTGGTCACGGAGATCGTGCAACCCCCGGGCGAGAACCTGGGCTATTCCCCGAAGAACGTGGAGATCGTGCGCAACGCCCTGGTGGCCGTGAACAAGGGCGGCACCGGCACGCGCGTGTTTGCGGGCGCGCCCTACACCTCGGCGGGCAAGACCGGCACGGCGCAGGCGGTCAGCCTGGGCCAGAACGTGAAGTACAACGCCAAGGCGCTGGAAGAGCACCAGCGCGACCACTCGCTGTTTGCCGCCTACGCCCCTGCCGAGGCGCCCAGCATCGCCCTCGCGGTGATCGTGGAGAACTCGGGCTTTGGCGCAGCGCACGCCGCGCCCATCGCGCGCCGCGTGTTCGACTACTGGCTGCAGGGCGACTACCCCAGCGAAGAAGACATCGCCGCCGTGCAAAAGGGCCTGGCCTCCGCCCCCATCGGCAAGCCACGCCGGGCGGCCGACGTGGCCCTGCCGCTGCCCTGACGCAGCGCACCAGCGTCTGCGCGGCGCGGCCCGGTCCTCCGGGTACCGCCCGCGTTGCATGCGATTGCAATTGCTATCGTTTCGGTAGCTTGCGGCGCTTACCCAGCAAGCGGTAGGCGGCTGTTGGGGCATAACGGCGTGGCCGCATGAACGACTTTCTCTCAGACTCTACATCGTCCATCCGTTCGGGCTGCGCTCGTCTAAGCCTTGCGCGCTCGGGCACGCCCTGGCCTCGACAGGCCCAGCCCGAACGGATGGGGGTCTGAGGCCTGCAGCGCATCCGGCAGTGTTGGATTCAGCCCGGTAGCCGCACCTTGGTGTGGGCGGATGGCGCCAGCTGGCTGAACACCAGCGCCGCGACGATGAGCGCCGCGCCGGCAAGGCCGGCCCACCCCAGCCGCTCTCCCAGCAGCGCCCAGGCGGTGAGTGCGGCAAACACGGGCTCCAGCCCGAAGACGATCGCGCTGCGCATCGCATCCACCCGCTGCTGGCCCCAGGCCTGCAAGCTCACCACCACCACGCTCGCCAGCAGGCCCAGGTACAGCAGGGCCACCCAGGCATCGGCGGGCAGTGGGGCGGCGGATTGCCGCAGCCAGCCCATGCCGCCGCCCTGGCCCAGCAGCAGGGCGGTGGACGCCAGCGCCATCACCGTGGCCTGCGCAGCCGCCATGCGCGTGGCGCGCAGCGGGTGCGCGGCCGTGCGGCTGGCGCAGGCCTCCAGCGCCAGGATGTACAGCGCGTAGAACACCGTGCTCGCCAGCGTCAGCGTATCGCCCAGGTTCCAGGGCTCGTTCTCGTGGAACATCAGGGCCATGCCGGCACACGCCATGGCGCACGCGGCCCACAGTGCCCAGCCGTAACGGCGCCCCAGCGCGGCCATGGCGATCAGCGGCACCACCAGCACATTGAGCCCGGTCACGAACGCATTGCGGTTGCTGCTGGTGCGCGCCAGCCCCTCGATCTGCAGCCAGAACGCCAGGAACAGCAACACCCCCAGCGCACAGCCCCACCGTCGCTCGGCGCGCCGCATGCCCCACCACAGCGGGGCCAGCACCACCAGCGCGATGACAAAACGCAGCCAGATGATCTGCAGCGCATCCAGGTGCGCGGACAACAGTTTCATGGCGGGGAAGGTGGTGCCCCACACCACGGTCACTGCCAGCAGGGCGATCAGGCCCAGACGTTCGGATTTCATAGGCTCCAAAACAAGAAAGGGCTGGCCGGTTTCCCGGCCAGCCACTTGCAAAAGATTCCTTGCCGCGCATTGCGCACGGCGCACGGCCGTCGCTCAGGCGCCGCCCCAGGCCAGTGCCACCGTGGAACTGGCTCTGCCAGGCCACCGGTGGCGTCCCCCTCCCGTAGCGCGGTGAAGGCGCGCAGCGCCTCAGGGGGTGTCAATTGAAAAGATAGCGTGCCTGCAGGTTCAGGCGCAGCATGTCGCCCTGCTGGCCGTCGAACGTCGTGCGGCGGCCGCCGATCAGCTCGCCGCCCAGCTCCACGTTCTTGATCGGCAGGTAGTACATGCCGGCGTGCCATTGGTACAGCTTGTGGTTGCCTTCGGCGCCGTACGCGTTCACGTAGGCGTCGCCCAGCTTGTTGCGCGAGCGCACCATGCCCAGCGACACGGTGCCGCGCAGCTTCTCGCTGAACACGTTGGACAGGCCCAGCACCACGCCGTGCGATTTGTCGAGGCGCACCGTGCCGCCATCCAGCACGGGGTAGTTGGTGCCCACCAGGTAGGCTCCGTCGCCGTCGCCGTCCAGGCGCGTGTACTGCGCCATCAGCGTGGTGGTGCCGGTGATCTTGTAGCCCGCGCCCAGGCCGAAGCCCATGCCGCGCTTGCTCACGCCGTCCACACGCTGCTCGTGCGACATCAGGCGGGCGTTGACGTTGCCCCAGTCGAAGGCCTTGTCCACGCGGGCCACCAGGTTGGGGCTCCTGGCGCCGTCGGTGGGTTCTTCAATGGCGAACTGGAACTTGGCCAGGTTGGGGTCGTTGTACGTGTAGCGCACCTGCGTGGGGCGGCGGAAGGTCGCGCCGGGCGGGCCGTTGAAGTCCACCGTCTCGGGCAGGTTGTCGGTGTCCATGAAGGTCGACCAGGTCTGGCCGATCAGCCAGCCGGCGTACTCGCCGTAGGCGTGGCGCAGGCGCAGGCGGCCCCGGTTGCACTCGCTGCCGCAGTAGGCATAGAAGTCGGCTTCGATCTTGGTGTTGAACGTGCCGATGGAGGTGGGCGTGGAGGTCTCGAAGCCGAAGCGCGAGGTCTGCGCAGTCAGGCTGGCCTTGCCCGAGTGGTTGTCACCCAGGGGCTGCTCCATCAGGTTGGTGAAGGTGTCGCCGGGTGCGGTGCCCTTGAAGTCCTTGACCATGTTAGCTTCTGCAAAACCGTAGATGCGGATCGATGTCTCGCTGCCCGGCAGGCGGAAGCTGCCCGGAATGTCGCCCAGCACCACGGCGTCCTTCTGCTTGAGCTCGACCGCATCGATGCGGTCGTTCCAGGCCGATGCCGACGCGCCCGCGGGCGCTGCAGCGGGTGCCTGGGCCTGCTGGGCCTTGAGCTGGTTGAGCTCGGCACGCAGCGCCTTGAGCTCGTTGCGCATCTCTTCGAAATCCTTGGCGGTCTGGGCCAACGCTGCGGGTGGCAGGCTGCACAGGCCGGCGGCCAGCAGGGCGAGGAACGTGTGGTTCAGTTTCATGGTCACTCCGGTAGGGGCTTGTGGTGGTTGTCGCAGAGCACCTGGATCTCAGGCGCCCATGCGTCCGATGAAGGCTCGGATACGGTCGTTGGCGGGGTTGGTAAAAAATTCGCTGGGAGGTGCGTCGTGCGCGATGCGCCCCTGGTCGAAGAACATCACGCGGTCGGCCACCTCGCGGGCAAAGCCCATCTCGTGGGTCACCACGATCATGGTCATGCCGCCACGGGCGAGCTCGCGCATCACGTCGAGCACCTCCTGCACCATCTCCGGGTCCAGGGCCGAGGTGGGCTCGTCGAACAGCATCACCTGGGGCTGCATGGCCAGCGCGCGGGCAATGGCCACGCGCTGCTGCTGCCCGCCCGACAGTTGCCAGGGGTACTTCTGCGCATGGTCCTGCATGCCCACGCGGCGCAGCAGGGCCATGGCCTGCTCGTTGGCCTGTGCGCGTGGCGTGCGGCGGATGCGGCGGGGGGCCAAGGTCACGTTGTCCAGCACGCTCATGTGGCCGAACAGGTTGAACTGCTGGAACACCATGCCGACCTCGCTGCGCTGCTTTTGCAGCGTGGCCAGGTCGTCGGTGACGTCTTCGCCCCCGATGGTGATGCGGCCGGAGTCGTGGGGTTCGAGCCGGTTGATGGCGCGCAGCAAGGTGCTCTTGCCCGAGCCCGACGCACCGATGATCACGGTGACCTCGCCGGTGTTGAACACGGTCGACACATCGCGCAGCACCTGGTGGGCGCCGAACGACTTGCAGACCCTGTCCACGACGATGAAGGGTGTGGACGCGCCTGTCATTGGTTGCGGCCTTCCACATCGAAGCGGTACTCCACCGCGTTCGAGATCTGCGTGACCAGGGTGGTCAGCAGCAGGTAGGTGATGGCCACGGTGGACAGCGTGGCAATGGGCTGGAACGTGGCCGACTGGATGCGGTTGCCCACATTGGTCAGCTCCACCACGCCGATGGCGTAGGCCAGCGACGAGTCCTTGAGCAGCGCCACGAAGTTGCTCACCAGCGGTGGCAGCGAGATCTTGAACGCCTGCGGAAACACCACGTCCATGAAAACGTGCATCCGCCCCAGGCCCAGGGCCTTGGCGGCCTCGGTCTGGCCGCGCGGCACGGCCAGCAGGCCGGCGCGGATGGCCTCGGCGTTGTAGGCGCCCACGTTCAGGCCCAGTGCCAGCACGGCGGCTGCGAAGTCGGGCAGGTTCAGGCCCGGCACCAGCACCGGCAGCGCGAAGTACACGAACAGGATCTGCACCAAGAGCGGCGTGCCGCGGATGACCCAGATGTAGAAGCTCGCGACCCAGCGCACGGCCGCGAAGCGCGCGGTGCGGGCCAGCGCCGCGGCGGTGCCCAGCACCAGCCCCACGCTGCCGCTGATCAGCGTGAGCCACAGGGTGGTGCGCGCACCGTCAGAGAACGCCTGGGCGTTGGGGCCGATGGGATCGGGCAAAAAGGACAGCAAGCTGCCCAGCAGTGATAGCGCCAGCACCATCAGGATGACGGCCGAGACGAGCGTGGCGTTGCTGCGCTGCTGGCGGCTCCAGCGCTGCGGCCAAAAGGCAGTGAGCATGAAAAAAGACCCGGGTGACTACGAGCAGGTCGTGCTTACTGGCAGCGGACGTCTTCGTTGAAATACTTCTTGGACAGCGCGGCATAGCTGCCGTCGGCCATGACTTCGGCCAGGGCCTTGTTCCAGCCGCCGGCCAGCGAGGTGTTGCCCTTGGCCACGGCCGCAGCGATGCGCTCGATGAACAGCATGTCGCCCAGCTTGAAGCCGGCGCCGGGGTTCTTCTCGGCCACGGCCTTGGCCACGAAGCGGTCGGTCACCCAGGCGTCCACGCGGCGCGAGTTCAGGGCGCTGCGGGCGTCCACGTCGGTGGGGAAGTTCTTCATTTCCTTGATGGAGGAGACCTTCTGCACGTTCTCGAGGTAGCTGGTGCCGGTCTGCACGGCCACCACCTTGCCGGCCAGGTCCTTGGCGCTCTTGATGGCGGGGTCCATGGCGATGATCATGCCGCCCGAGCAGTAGTGCGGGTCGGTGAAGGTGACGGCCTTGGCGCGCTCGTCGGTGATGCCGTGCGAGGCGATCACGAGGTCCCAGCGGTCCTGGCGCAGTCCGGTCAGCAGGGCGTCGAAGCCCAGGGTCTTCCACTGGATGGTCACACCCATCTTCTTGGCCACCAGTTCGGCCGTCTCCACTTCGAAGCCCGTCAGCGTGGTGCCGTTGAAGAAATTGAACGGAGCGAACTGCCCCTCGGTCGCAATCAGGATCTTGCCGTCCTTCTTGACCTCGTCCAGCGTGCGGGCCTGGGCAGAAGTGAAAGCGGCACAAAGCGCGAGGGCGGTGGCTACAGCCTTGAACAATTTCATGGGAGGGGTCCTGTCAGGGGTATTTCAGGTACAAAAAATCCGGCATGCGGGTAGCAGGCCGGAGGCTGGTGGTTCGAACGCGCAGGCATCGCAAAACGCGAAGCCTGCCGTCATCAAGTGGTAATGATTATAAATATGCGAATTTTTTCCTTGGGCCTGCGGACAACCCTCAAAGCCCCGTTGTGTGCCAATTCACAACAGGTTTAGAGCGGTGTCCCCAACCAGACGCAGGGGCTGGGCCCGCGGTTGCAGGGCGCGGTCTGCACTACCGGCGCGCCCCAGCCCAGTGCCCCCGCGCAAGGGCCGCCCCGCCGCGCTGGGGGCGTCCCCCTCCAGGGGGAAGGCGCCGAAGGCGACTCAGGGGGTTGCCGAAGAAATGCGTCGTAGCCGGTCTTGAGGATCAGCGTGCTCACCACCACGATGAAGATGCCGCGCACAAAGCCCGTGCCGTGCTTGAGCGCCAGGTGCGTGCCCAGCAGGCTGCCCACCACGTTGGCCACCGCCAGCGTCACCGCGAAGTGCCACCACACGTGGCCCTTGGCCGCGAACAGTGCGATGGCGGCAAAGTTGGTCGCGCAGTTGAGCAGTTTGGCCGACGCCGATGCGTTGAGGAAGTCATACCCCAGCAGCCGCACGAACAAAAAGACGAAGAAGCTGCCGGTGCCGGGGCCGAAGAACCCGTCGTAGAAACCGATCAGCACGCCGATCAGGCTGGCGGCCACCACCTCCGTGCGGCCGCTGTAGCGCGGCGTGTGGTGCCGCCCCAGCTCCTTCTTGGCCAGGGTGTAGGCCAGCACACCCAGCAGCACCAGCGGCAGCAGCTTGCGCAGAAAGTCCGCCGACATCACCGTCACGGCCCACGCGCCGGCAAAAGAGCCCGCGAACCCTGCGGCGGCCGCGGGCAGCATGGCGTGCCACCGCACCTGCACGCGCCGGCTGTACTGCCAGGTGGCCATGGCCGTGCCCCACACCGACGCGGCCTTGTTGGTGCCCAGCAGCGTGGCCGGCGGCGCCGCCGGAAAAGCCGCGAACAGCGCCGGCACCATCACCAGCCCCCCTCCGCCCACGATCGCGTCCACAAACCCTGCCAGCAGCGAGGCCAGGGTGATAAAAATCCATTCCATCGCTGGATTGTCGCACCCGGTGCGCTATCAATTCAGGAGTCATCGGTGCGCCCGTCGAGGCCGCACACGCTGCGAGCAGGCAAGAAAAAGGCGCTGGGATCGCCAGCGCCTGGAAAGGGTCTGCACCTCGTTGGGTGCTTTGAATATGTTTATTGGTAGAAAGTGTCTCCTCGGGCCCCTCGCTTGGCACACCGAAGCGCGCTCTCGAGTGCCGCAACTGTAACGGCCGCACCCCTGTGGTGCATTGGGGGTTTCCCGACCCCTTTCCGGGGCATGGGGCTGGGGCACCCCCTGCATCTCCCTGGCATTTTCTGCTGGCATGGCTCGTGCAACCTGCTTGTAACAATTTGCGATAAGGAGCCTTCATGCGGGGAACTGTGCACCGGATTGTGGCGTGGGTGGTCTTGACCTTGGGGCTGTGTGCGGCTGCGCTCGCGCAGGGCACGCCGCCGGACGCAGTGCCTGCGCCCGTGCGGCCCATGCTGGTGGCCCAGGACACGATCAGCGCTGCGCACACCGGCTGGATGATGACCTCGACCGCGCTGGTCCTGCTGATGACGCTGCCGGGCGTGGCGCTGTTCTATGCGGGCATGGTGCGCAAGAAGAACGTGCTCAACACCATGGCCAGCGTGGTGGCGGTGGCGGCGCTGGTCAGCCTGTGGTGGTTCGCGGCAGGCTACTCGCTGGCCTTCACGCCCGGCAGCCCGTGGCTGGGCGGGTGGGACCGGGCGGGCTTTACCGGGCTGGACTTCGATCTCGCGGGCGGCAAGCTCGCGGTGAGCCATGTGGCGCCGCACATCCCCGAGTCGGTGTACGCGATGTTCCAGCTCACCTTCGCCATCATCACCGCCGCGCTGCTGGTGGGGGCGCTGGTCGAGCGCATGCGGTTTTCCGCGCTGCTCATCTTCACCAGCCTGTGGACCCTGGTGGTCTATGCGCCGGTGGCGCACTGGGTGTGGGAGCCCGGCGGCTGGCTCGCGAAGATGGGCGCGCTCGACTTTGCGGGCGGCTCGGTGGTGCACGTCAACGCGGGCGTCGCGGGGCTCGTCTGCGCGTGGTTCCTGGGGCGGCGCACGGGGTACGGGCGCGAGCCTTTCGAGCCCTACAACCTGGGGCTCACCATGGCGGGCGCCGGCATGCTGTGGGTGGGCTGGTTCGGCTTCAACGCCGGTTCGGCCGTGGCGGCCGATGGCCGCGCGGGCCTGGCGATGGCGGTCACGCACCTGGCGGCGGCCGCGGGCGCCCTGTCGTGGATGGTGGGCGAGTGGATCGTGCGCGGCCGCCCGTCGCTGCTGGGGCTGTGCTCGGGCCTCATCGCGGGCCTGGTGGCCATCACGCCGGCCGCGGGTTTTGTCACGCTGCGCTCGGCGGTGATCATCGGGCTGGTGGCGGGCCTGGCGTGCTACTGGGGCGCCACGGGGCTCAAGCGCCTGCTGCGTGCCGATGATTCGCTGGATGTGTTCGGCGTGCATGGCATCGGCGGGATCGTGGGCTCGCTGCTCACCGGCGTGCTGGCCAGCCCCACGGTGGGCGGCGCCTCGGGCAGCCTGCTCACCCAGGCCATCGGCGTGGGCGCCGTGATGGCCTACAGCCTGGTGGTGACCGGGGTGCTGCTGTGGATCACCAACTTCGTGGTGGGCCTGCGGGTGGACGAGCAGAGCGAGCAGACGGGGCTGGACATCGCCCAGCACCGTGAGCGGTTGGGGGGGTAGCGGTGTTCCCCCTGAGTCGCCTTCGGCGCCTTCCCCCTGGGGGGGACGCCACCGGTGGCCTGGCGAGCCCAGTTCCACGGCGGCCCTCGCCTGGGGGGCGCAGGCTCGAAGGCCGTGGGCAGGGCCTCCCTTCAGACGTTACCTCCACTGAACTGTGACCCCTATGTCTCAAGGAGCGACCATGCCTGATTCCGACAAGCTGGCCATTGCCGCCCACCTGCACGTGCTGCTGCGCCGCAAGACGGGGCGCGTGACGGATACCGAGTGGATGGCCGTGAACGTGGACTATGCGGCCGAGGTGGTGCGTTTTGCGCGCCAGCGCGCCCAGGAGGACGGCGTGCCCGAACTCGCCGACTGGGCCGACCGGCTGGACCACGCCATGCACGCTGCGCCACCGCCTGCCGCGCGGCGCCCGCTGCTGGACGTGGCGACCCAGGCCATGCGCCAGCGCGGTGCACCAGCCGCGCCCGAGCCCGCTCCCGAGGTGCCGCGCTATGTGGGCGGTATCCGCTAGGCGCTGCCCCGACGCTCCGCCCCTTTGCCGTCACTTCGCCGCCCGTGCTGTGGTTCAGTGCGCGGGCGTGCCGCCGGCAAACAGCGCGGCGGTGGGCAGCAGCCCGTGGAGCCTGTCGTCGCCATAGGTGCGCAGCACCTGCGACACCACCACCTGGTAGCCATTGAGCCACTGCGCCTGCGCGGCCTTGGCCTCGAGGTGGGTGGGGTGGCTCATGAGCGCCTGCAGTGCCTCGAGCGACTGCCAGTAATACACGTTGGAGACGAGGCCCCGCGCCGTGTCCTCCCACGCCTCTTCGCCCAGGTAGCCGTCGATGGAGCGGGCGGCGGTGGCAATCGCCTGGTCCAGGCGGTGGAAGGTGTCGTCGAACTGCCGGGTGGCAAAGATGAAGGTGGAGGAGTACATGGGGCGCGATGGTAGTCACATCGCAGGCGGTCGCCTCGCTTCATCCACGCCAGTTCCCGCTGGCCTGTCTGCCTGCCTGTCTGCCTGCCCGCCTGCGGGCATGGGTGGTGGTGCCGAGGATCGTTGCGGTTGTTCCGGGGTCGTGCCCGGTGGCTTCCAGCAACCCACCACCGTTCGCGCCGAGCCCGTCGAAGCGCGGCGCAGGCTTCGACAAGCTCAGCCCGAACGGTGGGTGGGAGTGCTGGAGCCCGCCGCCTGCGATGCCGCCATCAAGCCCTCATCGCTCCCTATCCGCTCCCTATCAAACTCCATCACGCCCCCGTCAGGCCGCTTGGCGCGCTGCCTGACGCGCCTTCACGATCCACTCCGCCGCCTTCTCGGCCAGCATCAGCGTGGGCGAGTTGGTGTTGCCGCTGGTGATGGTGGGCATGGCGCCCGCGTCCACCACGCGCAGGCCGGCCACCACGGCGCCGGGGCCTCCGCGCGGATCGCGCACGCGCATCTGCGAGTCCAGCACGGCCATCGGGTCGCCGTCGCGGCCCATCTTGGTGGTGCCCACGGGGTGGAAGATGGTGGTGGCGATGTCGCCGGCCAGGCGGGCCAGGTCTTCGTCGCTCTCGAACTGCACGCCGGGCTTCCATTCCTCGGGCTGGTACGCGGCCAGCGCGGGCTGGGCCACGATGCGGCGCGTGACGCGCAGGCTGTCGGCGGCCACCTGGCGGTCTTCGGGCGTGGAGAGGTAGTTGGGCGCGATGGCCGGTGCGGCCTTGAAGTCGGGCGCCTTGATGTTCACCGTGCCGCGGCTGGTGGGGTTCAGGTTGCACACGCTGGCCGTGAACGCCGGAAAGCTGTGCAGCGGCTCGCCGAAGGCGTCGAGCGACAGCGGCTGCACGTGGTATTCGATGTTGGGGTAGGGCTGGCTTGCGCTGCTGCGCGTGAACGCGCCCAGCTGGGACGGGGCCATGCTCATGGGGCCGCTGCGCTTCATGGCGTATTCCAGGCCGATCTTGGCCTTGCCCCAGAGCGAGCCGGCCATGGCGTTGAGCGTGGGCACGCCATTGACCTTGAAAACCGCGCGGATCTGCAGGTGGTCCTGCAGGTTGGCCCCCACGCCCGGCAGGTCGACGGCCACGTCGATGCCGTGCTGGCGCAGCAGCGCGGCGGGGCCGATGCCCGACAGCTGCAGCAGCTGCGGCGAGTTGACGGCGCCGGCGCTGAGGATCACTTCATCCGTCGCCAGGGCGGTGACCATCTCGTGGCCGTCCCACACCTGCACGCCGGTGCAGCGCCGGCTGCCGTCGGGCTGGGTCTCGATGACGAGCTTGGCCGCCTGCGCGCTGGTCCACATCTCGAAGTTGGGGCGGCCGTAGCAGGTGGGGCGCAGGAAGGCCTTGGCCGTGTTCCAGCGCCAGCCGCTCTTCTGGTTGACCTCGAAGTAGCCCACGCCTTCGTTGTCGCCGCCGTTGAAGTCGTCGGTGGCCGGAATGCCCGCCTGCTGCGCGGCCTGGGCGAAGGCGTCCAGCACGTCCCAGCGCAGGCGCTGCTTTTCGACCCGCCACTCGCCGGTGCTGCCGGTGGACTTGTTGCCGTGCAGGCGCTTGAAGTTTTCATTCACGCCGCCGGGCTGGTCCAGGCGCCAGTGGTCCTCGTGGCGGCGAAAGTGGGGCAGGGTGTTCTCCCAGCGCCAGCTGGCGTCGCCGGTCAGCTCGGCCCACTGGTCGTAGTCGCGGGCCTGGCCGCGCATGTAGATCATGCCGTTGATGCTGCTGCACCCGCCCAGCGTCTTGCCCCGTGGGTAGCGCAGCGTGCGGCCGTTCAGGCCCGCGTCGGGTTCGGTGTGGTAGAGCCAGTCGGTGCGCGGGTTGCCGATGCAGTACAGGTAGCCCACGGGGATGTGGATCCAGTGGTAGTCGTCCTTGCGGCCGGCTTCGATCAGCAGCACCCGGTAGCGGCCGTCGGCGCTCAGGCGGTTGGCGAGCAGGGCGCCGGCGGTGCCGCCGCCGATGATGATGGTGTCAAACGTGGTGTCGCTCATGGGCAGGGCAGATCGGATCGGGGCAGCGGTGCTGGCAGGGTGGGTCGGTGCGCCATTGTGCGGATCGCACATGCCCTGTCGATAGGGGTCCTGCCTATTGCTATTGTTTTAATAGCTGGTGGCGCTTTAAGGTCCAGCGGTAGGGGGCTGTTTGATATTAATTTCACGCGCGGAAGGCCTGCAGCCCTGCCTTCGGCGGGCGTAAATCCTACGCGCTGCGGTGGCGCGCCTCCGCTACCATGCAGCCTCTCTCATCCCATGGCGGCCGCGCCGCCCAGTCCATGACCGACCCAGCACCCCGCATCGTTCGCGCAGACACGCCCCAGGGCGCGTGTGCGCAACTGCACGGGCGCTGGGGTGCTGCCGAGCTGGGCACCCGCAGGCAGTGGGCGGCCGTCTCGGGGCAACTGCAATCCAACCCCGCCGCGCCTGACCTGGGCTGGGACCTGACGCCGCTGCAATGGCTGGACCACGTGGGCGCGCAGCTGGTGTGGAACCACTGGCAGCGGGCCTGGCCCGAGCGGCTGGACTGCACCGACGCCCAGCGCGACATGCTCGAACGCGTGGCGGAGCTCACCACCGGCACCGAGCCGCCGCGCGAGCCGTGGCGGCTGGCCGAAGAGGTGGACCGGCTGGGCGTGCTGGTGCTGCATGGCGTGAACCACGCGCGCCACATGCTCGAAATGGTGGGCCAGCTGGTGCTGGACATGGGCCGCCTGGCGCGCAACCCGCGCCGCGGGCCCTGGCGCGACGTGTCGGGCCACCTGTACCGCATGGGGGCCACCGCGCTGCCCATCACGGCGCTGGTGGGCTTTCTGATCGGCGTGGTGCTGGCCTACCTCATGAGCCTGCAACTGCGCCAGTTCGGGGCCGAGTCGTTCATCGTGAACATCCTGGGCATCTCGCTGATCCGCGAGCTGGGGCCCATGCTGGCCGCCATCCTGGTGGCGGGCCGCTCGGGCTCGGCCATCACCGCGCAGATCGGCGTGATGCGCGTGACCGAAGAACTCGACGCCATGCGCGTGATGGGCATCCCGCACGGCTTTCGGCTGGTGATGCCGCGCACCATCGCGCTGGCCATCGCCATGCCGCTCATCAGCCTGTGGACCACGCTGGCCGCGCTGGCCGGGGGCATGCTGGCGGCCGACCTGGCCATGGACATTTCGCCCGCGTACTTCGTGCAGGCGCTGCCGGCGGCCGTCAAGGTGGGCAACCTGGGGCTGGCCATGGCCAAGTCGGTGGTCTTCGGCGCCTTCATCGCGCTCATCGGCTGCCACTGGGGCCTGCGCGTCAAGCCCAACACCCAGAGCCTGGGCGAAGGCACGACGGCATCGGTGGTGACGTCGATCACCATGGTGATCATCGTGGATGCCCTGTTCGCCATCGGTTTCAAGAACATCGGTATATGAAGTCCCCCCTGTGTCGTTTCGCTCCATCCCCCCTCAAAGGGGACGCCACCCGTGGCCTGGCGAAGCCAGTTCCACGGTGGCACTGGCATGGGGGCGCGCCAGTTGCTGCGTTGGGTGGCGGTACATACGCGTCTGGGGAGTGGTGCCATGACTGAACGCATCGCCAAGCCCGAGCACATCGCCGTGGCGCCGGACGAGCCGCCGGTGGTGGACGTGCGCGGGCTGTGGAGCATTTTCGGCAAGGGCACCGAAGCGTTCACCGTGCACCAGGACCTGAACTTCAGCGTGCAGCGCGGCGAGATGCTGTCGCTGGTGGGCGGCTCGGGCACGGGCAAGACGGTGTTGCTGCGCCAGATACTGGGCCTGGCCAAGCCGGCGCGCGGCACGGTGACGGTGCTGGGGCGGCCCGCGTCGGAGATGGGGCGCGAGGGCGCGGCCAGCCGCGTGGGCATGCTGTTCCAGCACGGCGCGCTGTTCTCGGCCTTCAACGTGCTCGACAACGTGGCCTTCGCGCTGCGCGAGCAGGGCACGCTGCCCCACGATCTGGTGCGCGACGCGGCGCTGGTCAAGCTGCAGATGGTGGGCCTCAAGCCCGAGCACGCGAGCCGCATGCCGTCCGATCTGTCCGGCGGCATGGTCAAGCGCGTGGCGCTGGCGCGTGCGCTCATCATGGACCCGCCGCTGTTGCTGCTCGACGAGCCCACGGCGGGGCTCGACCCGAACAGCTCCGACGAATTCTGCGCGCTGCTGCGCGAGCTGCGCGCTGCGCTGGGGCTCACAGTGGTGATGGTCACGCACGACCTGGACACCCTGTTCGCCCTGAGCACCCGCGTGGCGGTGCTGGCCGACAAGAAGGTCATCGTCACCGGGCCACCGCACGAGGTGGCGCATTTCAAGCACCCGTTCATCGAGCAGTTCTTCATGGGCGAACGCGGCCAGCGCGCCATGGCGCCGGTGCAGGCCCCCGCACCCGAATCCGCATCCGCCCCCCTCACTGAACCCGCACCTCCACCCCCACCTGCATTGGCGCAGGGCCCCGCGCAGCCGGCCGCACCCCAGCCAGACAAGGAACACACCTGATGGAAAACAAATCCCACGCGCTTGCCGCAGGCATCTTCGTGCTGGTGGTGGCCGCCATGCTGGCGGGCCTGGCCATCTGGCTCACGCGCGACAGCGCCAACTACGAGCAATTCGAGCTGTCCACCAAGGACGGCGTGGGCGGCCTGCAGCCCCAGGCCGCAGTGCGCTACAAGGGCGTGGCCGTCGGCAAGGTCACCCGCATCGGGTTCGACCCGCAGGTGAGCGGCAACGTGCTCATCCGCATCGCCGTCAACGAGCAGGCGCCCATCAGCCCCACCACCTTTGCCGTGCTGGGCTACCAGGGCGTCACGGGCCTGGCCCACATCCTGCTGGACGACGCCGAAAAGCCCTACCCCGAGCTGCCGCCGGGCCCGAGCGGCCTGCCGCGCCTGCCCATCAAGGCGTCACCGTTCGGCAAGCTGGCCGAACAAGCCCCCGCGATCCTGAGCCAGGTCGAAGAAGCCACGCGCCGCGTGAACCAGATCCTGTCGGACAGCAACCAGCAAAAGCTCTCCGAGGCCATCGGCAACATCGCGCTGGCCGCCGGCAGCGTCAACACGCTGACCCAGCGGCTCGATGCCACCGTGGCCCAGCGCCTGGACCCCGCCCTGGCGTCGATCCCGCCCCTGGCCAACGACGCGCGCAAGACCCTGCAGTCGCTGCAGCAGGCCGGCGCCAGCGTGTCGTCGCTGGCGGCCGACGTGAGCAAGACCACCCAGCGCCTGGGCGCCGACGGCGGGCCCATCGACCAGATCACGATCGGCACGCAATCGCTGGCGCGCGCGGCCGACCAGTTCAGCACCACCACGCTGCCACGCCTGAACCGCGCGGCCGACGACACCTCGCGCGCCGCACGGCAGCTGAGCCGCACTGCCGGCGGCGTGTCGGACAACCCGCAACTGTTCATCTACGGCTCGGGGCGCGTACCGCCCGGCCCGGGTGAAGCGGGGTTCAGCCCCCCCTGAGCCTCGCCTGCGGCGCCTTCCCCCCGAAGGGGGGCGCAGCCGGTGGCCTGGGGAAGCCGGTTCCATGGGTGCGCTGGTATCCCGGCAGCGCCGGTCGTGAAGCGTGTGGCGATGCCGCCGAAATGGATCTCTGAGGAATGCAAATGAAGACTATCAAAAGCATAGCTGGCCGCGCTTATCTGTCCGGCGTGAGCGCCGTTCTGGGCCTGATCCTGCTGGCTGGCTGCTCGGCCCTGCCCACGCCGCCCGCACGGCCCGTGCTGTACGACTTCGGCCCCGGCGCGCTGGCCCCGGTGCCCACCGACCGGCGCGCGCCACTGCCGCCACTGGCCCTGGCCGACGTGGACGCGCCCGGCCTGCCCGAAGGCAGCAACGCCGTGCTCTACCGCCTGATGTACGCCGACACCCAGCAGCTGCGCCCCTACAGCCAGGCCCGCTGGAGCCAGCCGCCCGCGCAGTTGGTGCAGCAGCGCCTGCGCGAGCAGCTGGGCCAGCGCCGCGCCATCCTCAAGGCCGACGACGCCGCCGCCCAGGCGCGCGACCCGGCCCAGGGCAGCCGCCTGCCGTCGGTGCTGCGTGTGGAGCTGGAGGAGTTCAGCCACGTGTTCACCAGCGCCACCGACAGTGCCGGCGTGGTGCGCCTGCGCGCCACGGTGGTGGACCTCGCCTTGGCGGGCGAGGTGCTGCGTGGCCAGCGCGTGTTCATCGTGCGCACCCCCGCCCGCAGCGCCGACGCCGCAGGCGGCGTGGCCGCGCTGTCGGATGCATCGACGCAAGTGGCGCAAGAGCTGTCCCAATGGCTGGAGCAGGTGGCCGACGTCCGGCCCTGATGCCGCCGCCGTGAGGCGCGGCCCCGTGGGGCCACCCTGCTGTGCGGGCCATGGTGGTCTGTGTGTACACCGCCTTTCGTTCGAGAGGATTCCAGGCGGGCGAGCACGGCACTGCGTTGCGTGATGGAAACAGGGACGCATTCCCAGGCGCATCCCCGGAGCACTGGCAGCCGCAGTGCGTACCATGCGGCTTCCCGTTTCCCAAAAATCA
Organism: Acidovorax sp. NPDC077693; assembly: GCF_044542805.1. Lineage (NCBI taxonomy): Bacteria > Pseudomonadati > Pseudomonadota > Betaproteobacteria > Burkholderiales > Comamonadaceae > Acidovorax > Acidovorax sp. NPDC077693. The sequence goes on from NZ_JBITVD010000021.1 coordinate 95,213, forward strand.
CACAACACACCGAGAGGGGTTCCCATGTTCATCGTCTGGGGGAAGAAGCTCGTCTATCGAAAACTCGGCCATGTGGCCGATTTCTGCCCTATCTGCCGCAAGCCGCGGCCCTTCGTGCTGCGGCGCCTGGGCTCGGCGGGGCACGTGTACTACATCACCGTGAGCCAGGGCGAACTGGTGGGCTACGAGCGCACCTGTGCGCGGTGCGGCACCGCGTTCAACGCCGAGCCCACCCACTACGCGGCGGTGGCGTCCCAACCGGCGTCTTTGCCCGAGCTGGCGCGGCAGACCTTCCCGAACCTGGAGCAGGCCTGGAAAGAACGGCTGGACCTGGAGCGGCAGCTGCGCGAAGACCCGCGCGCCCTGCATGCCGATGACCGCAAGGCGCTGATCCGCAGCCCGTTTTTGCTGCTGTCGCCCAAGGTCGAAAAGCGTTTTGCCTCCACCCATTTCGACAAGGAGGTCGGTATCTCGGCGCTGGTCGCGCTGGGCTTGATGATCGCCGGGCCCGCCCTCGTGCACAAGGTGTCCCCCGACTCGTCCGACCTGGCCGTGCTGGTGTTCATGGCCCTGGGCGTGCTGCTCGTGATCGTGCAGATGGTGCTGGCGGGCGGGCGGTTCATGCGGCGCGAGGTGGTGCCGGTGCTGGCCCAATGCCTCAGGCCGCTGCAGCCGACACCCGGTGAGTTGCAAGCCGTGATGGCAGAGCTCAAGACCCTGCGGCACAAGATGGCCAGCAAGCTCCGGCTGGAGGACCTGATCGCGCACCTGCGGGGCCCGCAGGGCGCTGCCGGGGCGCGCGGCTGAACCAGGTTCTGGGAACGCCGGCGTGCAGGCGGGGCGGGAAGACGCCGCCCCGCTGCGGTACTGCGGCGTCCGTGCCCTACGGCTGGGGCTTGTCGGGGGTTTTGGATACCGGCGCTGCGGCCACGGACGGTTGCCCCTCGATCCCCGTCACCACCCGCGCATAGCGCGCGAAGCTCCAGTACGCCCAGGCCCAGTCCATCAGCACGACCAGCCGGTTGCGAAAGCCGATCAAAAAGTACACGTGCGCAAACAGCCAGAACAGCCACGCGAAGTAGCCCGAAAACCGCACCGGCCCCGCGGGCGAGGTGAGGTCCACCACCGCCGAGTTGCGGCCGATGGTGGCCAGGTTGCCGTAGTCGCTGTAGCGAAACGGCTGCGTGGGCTGGCCACCGAGCCGCCGCAGGATGTTGGCCGCCGCGGCGCGGCCCATCTGCTTGGCACCCGGCGACACGCCGGGCACCGGCTTGGGCTCGTGCCCGGGCGCATGGCTTTGGGCCGAGGCCAGGTCGCCGATCACGCTGATCTCCGGGTGGCCGGGCAGCGACAGGTCGGGCGCGACCACCACGCGGCCTGCGCGGTCGGTGGTGCAGCCGGTGGCTTCGGCCAGGTGCCGCCCCAGCGGCGAGGCCGCCACCCCCGCAGCCCAAACAATGCATTTGCTCTTGATTTGATAGCTGTTGGCGCCTGCTGAACCAGCGGTAGCGGGCGATTCCACCATCAAACCTTCAGCATCAATGGCCGTGACACGGGCCTGCAGCCGCACCTCCACGCCCAGCTTCTCCAGTTGCTCCTTCGCGCGTTGGCTCAGCGCCTCGGGCATGGCCTGCAGCACCCGCGCGCCGCCTTCGAGCAGGATGATCCTGGCGCTGGCCGGGTCGATGTGGCGAAACTCGCCGGGCAGCGTGTGGTTGGCGATCTCGGCCAGGGTGCCCGCCATCTCCACACCGGTGGGCCCGGCGCCCACCACCACGAAGTTGAGCCAGTCGGCGCGGCGCGCGGGGTCGGGCTCCTTCTCGGCGGCTTCGAACGCCAGCAGGATGCGGCGGCGAATCTCGAAGGCATCGTCCAGCGTCTTGAGCCCCGGCGCATGCGTGGCCCACGCGTCCTGGCCAAAGTAGCTGTGCGTGGCGCCAGCAGCCACGATGAGGTGGTCGTAGTGCAAAGGCTCCGACGGGTGCCCGCCTTCCTTCAGGTGCACCGCGCGCGCCGCCACATCGATGCGCGTGACTTCGCCGAGCAAGGTGGTGACATTGGGCTGCTGCCGAAACAGATGTCGGATGGGCGCCGCAATGGCCGGTGCCGACAGCCCGGCCGTGGCCACCTGGTACAGCAGGGGCTGGAAAAGGTGGTGGTTGGTCTTGTCGATCAGGGTCACATCCACCCCGGCACCGCGCAGCGCGCGGGCGGCTTCCAGGCCGCCGAAGCCGCAGCCGATGATGACGATACGGGGGCGGGGTGGCAGAGAAGCGGCAGAAGGATTGGTCATGCCGCCATTATTGGCGCATGGACCACAGCTGCCTGGCATGGCGCGAATGCGAGGCGGGGCTACCGACTGACCGGGCCACCAGGTCAGCGCGTGCAAACAGCATGCAAAGGCACCGCCCGGCGGCTGCGCGACGGCACGCCGTCCTGCGTCAGGCCATAAATCCCAGATTCGCCGGATAGTCCGCCCCGCCAAAGTGGCTGAGGTTGGGCAGCACGCCCGGCAGCTCGGTGTTGCTCACGCCGAACCAGCTGGCCAGCGTGGCCGCGTACTGGTCGACCGAGGTGCTGGGCAGCAGGCGGCCTTGGCCCACGTGCCACTGGTCGTTGGCGTCTGTCGTGTTGGTGATGCTGACCGGCGGCGCCTTGCCGTAGAAGGCCTTGCCCTTGACCGCACCGCCGACCATCAGGTGGTGGCTGCCCCAGCCGTGGTCCGATCCGTCGCCGTTGGAGCTGAGCGTGCGGCCGAAGTCCGACGCGGTGAACGCGGTCACCTTGTCGGCCAGGCCCAGCTCTGCCGTGGCGTTGTAGAACGCGGTCATGGCTTCGCTCACGCGCTGCATCAGCACGGGCTGCTGCGATATCAGGTTGTCGTGCAGGTCGAAGCCTCCCAGCGACACCATGAACACCTGCCGTTTGCTGCCCAGCGCGGTGCGCGCGCCGATCAGGCGGGCCACCATCTTGAGCTGGTCTGCGAGCGGGTTGTTGGTGGGGAACGCGGTGGTCAGGTTGACCCCGGCCAGTCCGGAGGTGATGGTGGCTTCGGCCCCCACGGCCCGGGCGGTGATGCGGTTGTATTCGTTCTCCAGCGCCTGGCCGCTGTTCTGCTGGATCAGCGAGGTCAGCGCCGAGCGCACGGCGGTGGAGCCATACACGTTGTTCTTCACGCCATTGATCGGAATGGCGCCGCCCGTGCTGACCTGGTATTGCAGCGCCGAGTCGCCCGACAAGAACACCGCATTGCCGGTGACGGAGATGCAGGTGAACAACGAGGTGCCGTTGGACGACAGCGCCAGGTCGCCCAGGTTGCCGCCCCAGCCCACGGTGGAGCCTTCGGGCGAGGACGACTGCCACACCGATTGCTGGTCGTTGTGCGAGAACAGCTTGGGCGGCAGCGGGTACAGCGCGCGATTGCTGTTGTTGTACTGCGCGCGTGTGAGCGGCACCACCAGCGGCCCCACGTTCAGCTGCACGGCGGCCTTGCCGGTGTTGAACAGGTTGGTCAGGCCCGTCATCGCGGGGTGCAGCGCGTACTGCCGCCCACCGGCCAGCGGCGTGGTGGGCGCGAGCAGCGTGGGGGTGAGCGCGGACTTGGCCAGGGCGATGCCGCCCGCCGCCTGCCCGCCTGCGCCGCCGCGGATGGTGCTGTATTTGTTGTAGCTGTCGTCGTCGTAGGTGATGACGGTGTTGGCGTAGTCGTTGCCGCCGTACAGGAAGACGCAGACCAGCGCCTTGTAGTCGGTGGCGGTGAAGGCCGCGGCCTCGCCGACCGCGGCGAGGTTGAGCGCAAACGGCAGCGCGGTGCCCGCGATGCCCAGCTGGGCCGAGCGGCGCAGGAAGGCGCGGCGGGAATGGAGTTCGGGCTGGATGAATTGCATGGCGGCGCGCCTTACTTCTGGATCAGGTATTCGGCCGAGGCCATGACGAGGAAAATCGCGGCGGCCACGCGGTCGCGCTTGGCGTTGTCCGTGCTGGCCGCGGTCACCGCCGTGGCCTTGAGGGCGTCCGCAATCAGCTTCACGGTGCCGGCGGACAGCTGGCCGCCCGTCATCAGCAGGTTGACCCGCGCGACCAGCGCATCGGCATCGGCCACCATGGCCAGCTCGGTGGTGTAGGCCGCCTTGATGTCGTAGCCGTTGGTGGCGTTGCTGCCGCCGTTGGGCAGGTCTGGCGCATTGACGAAGATGCCGTTGCGGATCACGCCCTGCATGTAGTTGAGGTAGCCGCCCACGCTGCTCTCGTTGACCAGCTGGAACTCGGGCGCGACGGCACCGGCCGTGGCCAGCGCGGTGGAGGGGGGCACGTAGCCGGGCCGAAAGAAGTTGAACACCGAGGGCGAGCGCAGCGGGCTTTGCGCCAGGCGCGTGCCGGCCGAGCTCAGGTCGCCGATCTTCCAGCTGCCGTACTGCGACGAGATGCCGAAGGTACGGCCCCATTGCACGAAGCGCAGCATGGGTTCGCGCAGCCGTCCGAACATGGGGTCGGCAAGGCCCGCGGGGCTGCGCGCATCGTTGTCCAGCAGCACGGCCTTGATGACCGCGCGCATGTCGCCCCGCACGCCGGCGCCATTGTTGTTGAAGGCGGCCGACACGCGGCTCACGTAGCCGGGCGAGGGGTTGCTGGTGACCAGCCGCTGGATCAGCTGCTTGCCGATGAACGGCCCGACGTTGGGGTGGTTGAAGATGGTGTCGAGCGCCGTCTTGAGCGCCGCGGCGCCGGGCGTACCGGCGGCCACCGTGGTGCCCAGGAAGGTGGCCGCCAGCGTGGAATGCAGCGACGTATTGAGCGACATGGGCAGCCGCGTGAAGTCCGTGCTGGGCACGGTGCGCGTGGTGCCGGGCACGGTGACCGGGCTGTTTTGCGACTGGTTGTAGTCGTAGCCGGTGAACACGCGCGCCAGGTTGGTGACGTCGCTTTGCGTGTAGCTCTCGACCACCTGGCCCGAGCCGTTGCGCTTGGCGGTGCCGTCCTGGTTCAGCTCCACGAGGCCGATGGACATCAACTGCAGGATTTCGCGGGCGTAGTTCTCGTCGGGCTGGCGTCCCGAGGCCGCGTTTTCCTTCTGGTTGCCACGGGTGTTGAGGTAGTAGCCCATGGCGGGGTTCAGCGTCACGTCTTCGAGCAACTGGCGGAAGTTGCCGAACGCATTGGCCACGAGCTGGTCCCAGTAGTGGGCCATGGCGTGGCTGCGCCAGTTGAAGTCCAGGCCCGAGAGCGACACCACGCAGATCTCCGACAGCGCGAGCGCGACCCGCTTGCGCAGGCCGTCGGTCGATGTCATGAGCTGCTGCCAGATCATCGCGTCGCCGGGGTAGGTGTTGTCGTAGTACGCGGTGGCGTTGTCCACCGCGTTGTAGCCGCGCTGGTTCAGCCAGTCCCAGCCCTTGGTGCCCACGGGCTGGCCGAACTGGTCGTTGACCCACGCGTCGTAGCTGCTGGCCCGCAGGCTGGCGATGTCGGTGGTGGAGGCGGAGAACTGCGCCTGCAGCAGAAAGCGCGCGGCCTCCTGGTCGGTGCGTGCCGTGGGGTAGGCGGAGGTGGCCGGCGCGGGCGGTGGGGGCGACGATGGCGTGGGCGCCGGTGAGGGCGCAGGCGCAGATCCGGGCGCGGGCGCGGGTGTGGGAGCGGGTGCCGGCGCGGGACCGGTGGGCGCAGGTGCCGGGGGGGCGCCGGGCGCGGGCGTGGCCGGGGGGGCCGCGTTCTCGTTGGCGGCATCGCCACCGCCGCCGCAGGCCGCCAGTGCGACGCTGGCCATCAGTGCGGCGAGTGTGGCGTCCCGGGGCAGGGGCGCGGCCGGGCGTGGGGCGGGTGCGGCTATGGCAGCGCTGTGGGATTCCCGTGCAACCTCGGCGTCCGCTGCGGCGTGAGGCGCTTCTTTCATCTGTGTCATGGTGTTGTGCTGGTTGTTTTTCGCGAAGCACCTTCCCATGGAGCACACGCAGCACGCCTGAATCGGTGAAATGCTGCACGTCTGCTGAGGATGCCACGGCCCTGTAGCCAAGTGTATGGATTTGCAACTGGGAGCCTCCAGCCCTAAATCGTTATCAGTGACTACAAACAGTCACCAAATGAAACTGTTTCCACAGGGGCTCCGGTTTCGACTAGCTCCCAGCGTCGAGTCCCACACGCCCATCGTGTTGCGTGGCCCCTTGTCCGGCATCGCTGTAGTCCACCAGCCGACGCCGGCTTCCCCCCAATGCCTACGCGCCGCGGAGCGCCATGTTTTTACAGTGACTCCATCGCTGCAAGGCACCGTGAACCGCCATATCGGCGGAAGGCCACGGCGAATCAACCCTCTAGGAGGAAGACCATGAACGAAGACACCATCAAGGGCAACTGGAAGCAATTCAAGGGAAAGATGGTTGAGCAGTGGGGCAAGCTCACCAACGACGATTTCGATGTCATCGATGGCAAGCGCGAACAGTTCCTGGGCAAGGTCCAAGAGCGCCAGGGCATCGCCCGCGACGAGGCTGAAAAGCAGCTCAAGGACTGGCAGTCGCGCCACCCCGATTTCCGCTTCAACGACTGAAGCACCGGTTCTGCCGACCCTGATTCCCCTGACCCATACCAAATCACAGCAACGCTGATCGAGGAGAAAAACCCATGAAATTCGCACGTACCCTGATTGCTTCTGTCGCCGCTGGCCTGCTGGCCACTTCCGCCTTCGCGCTGACAGATGCCGAATACAAGACCGGCAAGGAACGCATCTCTGCCGACTACAAGGCCGCCAAGGCCCAATGCGACACGCTGAAGGCCAACGCCAAGGACATCTGCGTGAAGGAAGCCAAGGGCGCGGAAGACGTTGCCAAGGCTGAGCTCGACGCGCAGCACAAGCCCAGCCCCAAGGCCACCCGCAAAGTGGCTGAAGCACGCGGTGACGCTGCCTACAACGTCGCCAAGGAAAAGTGCGATGACCTGAAGGGCAACGAGAAGGATGTGTGCGTGAAGGATGCCAAGGCAGCCCACGTGAAGGCCAAGGAAGACGCCAAGGTTGCCGAAACCCAGGCCAAGCCTGCCGACAGCGCAGCTGAAAAGGGCGCAGCCGTGGCCGAAGCCAAGAAGGACGCCAACGCCGAGAAGAACGAAGCCAACTACAAGGCTGCCAAGGAGCGCTGCGATGCGCTGTCGGGCGACGCCAAGTCCAAGTGCGTGGACGACATGAAGCGCATGTACGGCAAGAGCTGATCATGCAGCCTGATCACGCAGCCCTGCGCTGCTGATCCTGTGACCATTGCGCCCATGGCCTGATGGTTGTCCAAGACAAATGCCCCGCCTCCGCGGGGCATTTGTCTTGGGCGCAGCGCATAGGGTCGCTGCGTTGCATCTGACCTGCATCAACATGCGGCGGGCCCCTTGAAACTAAGCTCGTTCCCTTGTCTTTCACACAGTGCGCGCGGCGCAGCAAGGGAACACTCCATGGCTCAACTCGAATGGTCGGACGCTCTCGCCCTGGACCTCGATCTGATGGACGACACGCACCGGGAATTCGTCGACCTGCTGGCCGTGGTCGACCACGCCGACGATGCGCAGTTGCTCCCTGCCTGGGAGCGGCTCGTGGAGCACACCGAGCAGCACTTTGGCCAGGAAGACGCCTGGATGGCATCGACACGGTTTGCCTCGGGCAACTGCCACAGCATGCAGCACCGCGTGGTGCTGCAGGTGATGCGCGAAGGCGCCGCGCTCGCGCGGCAGGGCGACGAGAAGGTGCTGCGCGTGATGGCGAGCGAGCTGGCGTTGTGGTTTCCGCAGCATGCCCAAAGCATGGACGCGGCGCTGGCCCTGCACCTGCGCCGGGTGGGGTTCGACCCTGCCACGGGCGTGGTCCATGCACCGCAGGCCTTGCCAGGTGAACTCATCCACGGCTGCGGCGGCGCCACCTGTTCGGACGCTTCCAGCCTGGGCGCAGTGCAGTCGGTGCAGGCCGCGTTGGCCTGACACCTGCGGCGACGTGGGGCTTGGCAGCGCTGTGCGGTGCTGTGCTGTGCTGTGCTGTGCTGTGCTGTGCTGCGTGGCGGCCACGGTAGCGATGGCGTCATCCGTGAAGGTGCGCACCCAGGCCGCCCCGCGGGTTCTTGCGCTGGGTCGCGCCGGCGGCGTATGGCATGCTGGCGGGGTGTTGTGCCACCGCCCCCTGCCATGGACACCCTCGCCTTCCCGGACCCCCTCATCGACGACGTGCAGCGTCTGCTGGCCCTGCAGCGCTACGCCATCCTGGATACGCCCATGGAGCCGGCCTACGATGAGCTGGCCGACATGGCGGGCCATGTCTGCGCCGCCCCGGTCGCGCTGGTGAGCTTCCTGGACCGCGAGCGCCAGTGGTTCAAGGCCGCGGTGGGCCTGGAAGTGCGCGAGACACCGCTGGACCAGTCCATCTGCCGCTACGCAGCACGCCAGACCGGCGTGTTCGTCGTGCCCGACCTGGCGCAGGATGCGCGCTTCGCGCACTTCGACATCGTGACGCAGGAGCCCCCCATGCGGTTCTATGCGGGCGCGCCCCTGGTGACCGCCGACGGCTATGTGCTGGGCACGGTGTGTGTGCTGGACTACGTGCCCCGCCTGCTGGCGCCGCGCCTGCAGGATCTGCTGCTGGCCATCGCGCGCCAGGTGATCCGGCTGCTGGAGCTCAAGCGCGCCAACGAGCGCCAGGGCCACATGCTGGTGGAGCTGGAAGAAGCCCGCCGCCAGATGGCCGTGCTCGCCCACACCGACGTGCTCACCGGGCTGGCCAACCGCCGCTCGTTCACCGACCGGCTGCGCCAGGAGCTGGCCCTGCTGCAGCGGGGTGGCGAGCCCGCCTGCCTGCTGATGCTGGATGTGGACCACTTCAAGCGCGTGAACGATGTGCATGGCCACCATGCCGGCGACATGGCACTGCAGCACGTGGCCACGCTGTGCCGCGAAGTCTTCCGCGCTGCCGACGTGGTGAGCCGCTGGGGCGGCGAGGAGTTTCTGGCGCTGCTGCCGGCCACGCAGGTGGAGCAGGCCCAGGCCGTGGCCCAGCGCCTGCACGCTGCGCTGGCGGCCCGGCCTGTGCCGGGCATCGAGCCCACCCTGGTGCTGACGGCCAGCATGGGGCTGTCGCCGTTCGATCCGCAGCGCCCGCTGGACATCACGCTGCGCCACGTGGACGCAGCGATGTACACCGCCAAGCGCGAGGGGCGCAACCGCACGGTCGTGGCCTGACGCCGCGCGTTGCGATTTGCTATGTTTTTCATAGCTGATAGCGCTGTTGCAGAGCGCGGTAGAAGGCCTTGGGGACGGTATGGCACGCCTCATCCCTCGCGCTGGCGCGGCAGCATCAGGATCGCCATCCGCCAGCACAGGTCGCGCAGCGCCCGGCGCATCGCGGCTGACCCGGCACTGGCCCGGTCGGTGTCGGCGGCCCCGCGAAACGCGGCTTGCAGAACCTCCTGCTTGGCGCTGCGCAGCGCGCTGCGGTCCTGCGACCGCACGGCGGCCATGAGCCGGTCGCGGTAGCGCTGCACGCGCTGCGCCTCTGCCATCGACAACGCGGTGCCCGGCTGCGCCACCGTGTCCTGCGGCAAGCCTTCGCGCACGCCCCGTGCGCCGTGCTCGCCGTGCTCGCCGGGCTCGTGGCAGGCCGTGCCGGCCAGATGCCGCGCCCAGGCGTTGGCGGCCGGCGTGGGGGTTGCAGGTGCGGCGTTCATGGAGCCTCCGGGCGGACAGGCGCGGGGCGAGCCGCCGCTGGCGCCGGGCGCTGGGGCGGCGTGCCCTGAGACAGGCCGTACCAGTTGACCTTGCGCGTGAGCACCATCACCGCCGCCAGCACCAGGAACAGCGCGATCGCGCCCACGGCCAGAGCGGTCTGCTCCAGCTGCAGCAGCGCGTAGAGCAGCCCGTACAGCAGCGCAATGCCCGCGCCCAGCGGAATCCCGCGCGCCAGGCCGCCCAGCATGTGGCTGGCGTAGTAGGCGAGCAGCAGCACGCAGGCGCTGGCGGCCGCCGCATACGACACGCCAAACGGCAGATGCTCCGACAGGCTCACCAGCAGCAGGAAGAAGCTGCACAGGGCGCTGCCCACCAGCAGGTACTGCACCGGGTGCACGCGCAGCTTCTTCATCAGCTCGAACAGGCCCACGGCCACGAAGGTCAGCGCAATGAACAGCACGCCGTATTTGGTGGCGCGGTCGCTCAGCGAGTAGGGGTTCACCGGGTCGACGAACGCCACGTTGAAGCTGTCGGCGCAGTCGCGCGGCGTGGCGCCGCCGGGGGCATAGTCGCCCGGGCTGTCGTCGTAGCCGCCGATGCAGATGCGACTGCCTTTTTCGATGTCGGCCTGCGCCGTGGTGGCCAGCGACGACAGGCGCCACTGGGCCGAGAAGCCATCCTTTCGGACCTCGCGCTCCGACGGCAAAAATCGCCCGCCGAAGGAGGGGTGCGGCCAGCTGCTGGTCATCTGCACCTCGGTGTTGCCCCCCAGCGGCACGATGGCGATGCGCTCGGTGCCCACCAGTTCCAGGTCCATGCTGACCGACAGGCCCGGGGCCTGGCCGCGCACCGTCTCGGGCAGCACCGCATGCAGGCCGCGGCTGTAGGTGGGGTGGAAGGTGCCGGGCTTGAGCGCCAGCGTCTGTTCGCCCATCGTGAGCTGCGCCGTGCGGATGCCGCGGGCATCGCCGACGGCCATCATGATGATCGGCGCGCCGCAGTGCATGCGCGAGTTCTTCTGGGTGGTCTGCGGCTGCAGGCCGGCCAGCGAGCCCCATTGCGCAGTGAGGTGCGCCTTCAGGTTGAAGGTGTTCACCTTGTGCAGGCCGCGCGCCCGCTCTTCCATGGCGGCGCCCGAACGCAGCTTGAGCTGCTCGGGCATGGCGGTCAGCAGGAACTCGCGGCGCTGCTCGACCACGCGGCGCTCGTCGCCCTTGCCGGTCTCCACGTCCCAGCTCTCCACGCAGGCGCTGTGGATCATGGGACCCATCAGCGTCTGCGGCCCGGCCAGGCTTTCGGCCACGCTCTGCGCGGTCAGGCTGCGGTAGCGCTGGCGGTCGCGCACCACGTCTTCGATCATGGAAAGGCCAAACAGCAGCAGCACGGTGATGGCCGCCAGCGCTGCCAGTTTGGTAAAGAGTGGGTGTTTCAAGGAGTCCTCCGCAAGTGATGTGCAGGCAGTGTTGGCCGCGGGCGTGAGGTGTCGATGAAGTTTGTGAAGCCGGTGTGAAGTGACGAGCGCCACGCACTCCGCAGGTCGCGGGTCGCAGGCTGACCTGGGCGGCGGCGCGGCGCCCGTTACCTGCGAGGTCATCGACGGCCGGCGCGCGCAGGGCTACAAACAGGCCTTCCATCCATGAAGAAAGGCAAGCGCATGCGCTGGATCGTCTCGGGGGTTCTCATGCTGGTGGCCGTGGTCCATGCCCTGCCGCTGGCCGGGGTGCTGGGGGCCGGCAAGCTGTTGCAGCTGTACGGCGTGCCGGTGCAGGACCCGGGCCTGGAACTGCTGCTGCGGCACCGTGCGGTGCTCTTCGGTCTGCTGGCCGCGCTGCTGGGCTATGCGGCCTTGCACCCGCCGCTGCACCGCGCCGCGCTGATCGCGGGCCTGGTGAGCGTGGTGTCGTTTCTGTGGCTGTGGTGGTCGACGGGCACCACCAACGCGGCGCTGGCCAGGGTGGCGCTGGTCGACGGGGTGGCGCTGGCGCTGCTGGTGGTGGGCGCGGTGGCACACCTCAGGGCAGGCGCTGCAGCCGCGCCCTAGCCCAGGCCGTGCGGTGCGCGGTGCGCAAACTCCAGCGCCACCCGCAAGCCCGGCGCCGTGTTGCCCACCACCATCTGCCCGCCATGCAGCGCCATCACGCGCCGCACGATGGCCAGGCCCAGGCCCGAGCCGCTGCGCTCGCCGCCGGGCCGTGCCGTGGTGAAGAATCGCTCGCCCAGGCGCGGCAGCGCGTAGTCGGGCACGCCGGGGCCCGTGTCCTGCACGGCCACGGTGCTGCCCTGCAGCGCCACCTGCACCGTGCTGCCCTCGGGCGCGAAATCGATGGCGTTGTCCAGCAGGTTGGTCAGCGCCAGGGTGACCAGCTCGGCCTCCCACGGGCCGCTGCCGCCTGTGCCTGCGAGGGCCAGGGTGATGCCGCGCTGCGCCGCGCGGCCGCGGGTCTGGCCGATGGCGGCCTCGGCGCAGGCCTGCAGCGCCACGGGGGCGCGGCCTTCGGCATGGTGGCGCTGCTCCAGCTTGGACAGCTCCAGCAGCCGGTCGATGATGCGCTGCAGGCGCTCGCTTTGCTGCACCACCTGGGTGGCAAATTCGGCCCGGTCGGCGGCGGGCAGCTCGTCCTGCAGCAGCTCGCCCGCGCCACGGATGGCGGCCACGGGGCTCTTGAGCTCGTGCGTCAGGGCGCGCACGTAGCCCTCGATGTAGTCGCGCCCCTCCAGCCGGGCGCGCATGCGGTCCATCGCACGGGCCAGGTCGCCCAGTTCACCGGGCACCTGCGGCACGGCCAGGGCGGCGGTGGGCGGCGCATCTGCGTCGTGGTGCTCGCCGTCGGCGGGTCCCTGCACGCTCAATGCATAGTCGCGCAGGCGGCGCACGTTCCACACCATCCACAGCGTCACCGCCACGCCCACGGCGGCCGACAGCGCGAGCAGCAGCAGACCGCCCATGAACACCTTGCGCTCCGCGCGGTCGATGAAGCGCTGCACGGTGCGCGTGGGCTTGGCCACCGTGAGCACCCCGGCGATCTCGCCCTTCACGTAGATCGGTGCCGCCACATGCATCACGCCCGTCGTGTCATCGCTGTCCACCTCGCGCGTGGAGCGCGCGCCGTACTCGCCCCGCAGCGTGCGCGCCACATCGCGCCACTGCGAATAGTCGGCGCCCACGGCCCGGTTCTCCGAGTCGAACAGCACGCGGCCGTCCCGGTCGGTCACGTAGATGCGGTAGTCGAGCGACTGCTTGGAAAACCCCCAGATCGCCGCATCCACCGGCCGGCTCGCGTAACGGCGCACGTTCTGCGCAAACGGGCTGGCCTGCCCGCTGCCGCCGGCCAGCCGCCCTGCGCCCAGGTCTTCACTGGCCAGCTCGGCGAGGATGTTGGCCGTGTCCACCATCATGTCCTCCATCACCTCGCGCACGCTCGGCTTGATCTCGGCCATGAACACGCGCAGCACGAAAAACGCCGCGATGCCGTTGATGAGGAAGAAGGCGAAGAGAAGGCGGATGCCCAGGCGCATCGGCTAGCCCCCCGCCACGCGCACACGCGCCGAAACAGGCGCGGCGCAAGCCAGCGCCACCGTGGAACCGGCTCCGCCGGGCCACGGGTGGCGTCCCCCTGCGGGGGAAGGCGCGCAGCGACTCAGGGGGACTTCAGACATCGGCTTCACACATCCAGGCAGTACCCCATGCCCCGGTGCGTGCTGATGTATTCCTTCACCGCATCCACCTCGCGCAGCTTGGCGCGCAGGGTCTTGATGTGCGTGTCCACCGTGCGGTCGGTGCTGTCGCTGTCGTCACCCCAGGCGGCGGCCAGCAGGGCCTCGCGCGAATGGATGCGGCCTGCGCCGCGCAGCAGGTGGGCCAGCAGGCGGTACTCGCGCCGGGTGAGCGGCAGCGGCTGGCCGCGCAGGCTGATGCGCTGGCCGGCCTCGTCGTCCTGGAAGAGGCTGCGGGCGCTGCCCTGGGCCGGTGGCGTGGCGGTTGCTCCGCCAGCGCTGCTGCGGGCGCCCGCGCGGCGCAGCAGCGCCTTCACGCGGGCCGCGAGCTCGCGGGGGCTGAAGGGCTTGGCCAGGTAGTCGTCCGCGCCCAGCTCCAGGCCGAGCACGCGGTCGATCTCTTCGCCGTGGGCACTGAGCATCAGCACGGGCAACGTGGCTGTGGGGCTGGCGTTGCGCAGCTCGCGCAGCAGGTCGAGCCCGCTGCCGTCAGGCAGGCCCACGTCCAGCACCAGCAGGTCGAAGTGCGCCGCGCGGATCTGGCGGCGGGCATCGTCCACCAGCAGGCTGTGCGTCACGGCCAGGCCGTCACGCTCCAGCGCATAGGCCACGGTGCGGGCGATCGCGGGGTCGTCTTCGAGCAGCAGCAGGCGGGCGGACATGGCTCAGCGGGCGATCAACACCGGGAAAATCTTGCCCAGGCCGTCGGCCATCACCTCTACCGCCAAGGCCGCCAGGATCAGCCCCATCAGCCGGGTCATCACGTTGATGCCTGTCTTGCCCAGCACCCGGGCGATGGGGTCCGCCAGGGCAAAGCACACGGCGGTGGCCAGGGCGATGACAACGCCGTAGCCCACCAGCGCCAGGGTTTGCCAGACGCCCTGGGCGCGGTCGGCGTAGATCACCACCGTGGACATGCTGGCCGGGCCGGTCAGCAGCGGGATGGTGAGCGGCACCACGGCGATGGAGCTGCCCGCCGCGGCCTTCTCGGCGCCTTCTTCATATTCGTTGGTGGTGGGCTTGGCCTCGGCCGGCTGGGCGTTGAGCATGTTCATCGCGCTGATGAGCAGCAGCATGCCCCCGCCCACCTGAAAGCTCTGCAGCGAGATGTTGAAAAAATCGAGGATCTGCAGGCCCAGCAGCGCGCAGGCGGCGATCACGCAGAACACGCTGAAGCTGGCCACCTGGATGGTGCGCCGCCGCTGCGGGTACGAAAACCCCTGCGTGTAGTGGATGAAAAAGGGGACGATGGCCAGCGGGTTCACGATGGCCAGCAGGGTGATGAGGGGCTTGAGGTCCATCAGGGCGCTCCGAAGGGCAAAGGAAAAGGGCAGGGCGGTTCGTCGGGGGCCGGCGCGGGCGGCACAACGGCGTTGCGGGCCCCCGGCTGTGCGCGAGTATGCGGTGTTTTCGGGCGGATCCGGCCCACGCGCATGCTGCGCTGCAGCGGACCCGCGCCGGGCCCAGGCAGCGGTCAGCGCCCGCCCGACACATCCATCAGCGTGGCCGTGGCGTAGCTGGCCCCCGGCGACATCAGCCACACGATGGCCTCGGCCACCTCTTCGGCGGTGCCGCCGCGCTGCATGGGCACCTGGTGCGACAGGTCGCGCACCCGGTCGGGCAGGCCGCCGCTGGCGTGGATGTCGGTCTCGATCAGGCCGGGGCGCACGGCATTCACGCGGATGCCGTCGGCGGCCACCTCGCGCGCCAGGCCCAGGGTCATGCTGTCGATGGCGCCCTTGGCCGCGGCGTAGTCCACGTACTGGCCGGCCGCGCCCAGGCGCGATGCGGCGCTCGACACGTTGACGATGCTGCCGCCGGCGCCGCCGTGCTTCGTGCCCATGCGCAGCACGGCCTCGCGCGCGCAGATGAAGCTGCCGATCACGTTGATGTCGAACATGCGCCTCCAGCGCGCCACGCTCATGGCCTCCACGCGGGACGGCACGTCCACCACGCCGGCGTTGTTCACCAGCGCCGACAGGCGCCCGAGCTGCGCGTCCACGGTGCGGAACATCGCCAGCACCTGCGCTTCGTCGGCCACGTCGGCCTGCACCGCGATGGCGGTGCCGCCCGCTGCCGTGATGGAGGCGACCACCGACTGGGCAGCCTGCGCATCGCGGGTGTAGTTGACGGCCACGGCCCAGCCCTGGCGGGCGGCCAGGCGCGCGGTGGCCGCGCCGATGCCCCGCGAACCTCCGGTGATGAGTGCTACTTGGTGGGTGTCGTTCACGGCGGGGCCTCCTGAAGAAAATGGCCCGCATTTGAACAGAGGACCGCGCTCCGTCCAGAATGTCGCTTTTGCCAGGCACACGGGGTGCGTGCAGAAGGGCTGGCAGGCTGTGGTCGCCGTGCCGCAGCCCTGGCGCCGTTGTCAGCCTCCGTCCGTGCGCCTTATCCCGCCAATCAACGCTACAAGGAGTCCATACCATGGGTCAATTCGTCAATCTCACGTCCAGCGATGGGGTCGTGGTGCCCGCCTGGGTCGCGCAGCCCGATGCCGCGCCGCGCGGTGCCGTGGTGGTGCTGCAGGAAATCTTCGGCGTGAATTCGCACATCCGCGCCGTGGCCGACCGCTTTGCCGCGCGCGGCTACCTGGCGGTGGCCCCGGCCACCTTCCACCGTGTGCAGCCAGATGTCGAACTGGGCTACACCGGCGACGACATGCAGGCCGGCATGGGCCTCAAGGCGGCGGTCGAGGCGTTGCCCGCCCCGGGCGTGATGCCCGACATCCAGGCCGCCATCGACTACGCCGCCGCTCAGAGCGGGCGCAAGGTCGGTATCGTCGGCTTTTGCTGGGGCGGCCTGCTGACCTGGCGCGCGGCCTGCACGCTGACCGGCCTGTCGGCCGCTGTGCCGTACTACGGCGGCGGCATGACATCGGCCGATGAAGCGGCCCGCGTGCCGAAGGTGCCGGTGCTGGCGCATTTTGGCCAGCGCGACCACTACATCCCGGTGGACAGCGTGCAGGCCTTCGCCCGCGCCCATCCCGAGGTCGAGGTGCATTTGTACGAGGCCGACCACGGCTTCAACTGCGACCAGCGCGGCAGCTACGACGAGGCCTCGGCCATGCTGGCGCGCGACCGCACGCTGGCGTTCTTCGACAAGCATCTGATGGCTTGACCCCCCCCCTGAGTCGCCTGCGGCGCCTTCTCCCCCGGGGGGACGACGCCCTTGCTGCGGGGCGGCCTTGCTTGGCGTCACTCGCCCGACCGCGCCCTCCGCGGGCGCCGGGTGTCGCGATGACTGCTCAATGTTTGGAGGTTGGCATGGCGAATACGACGCGTATCCAGGTTATGAAGCATTTTTGGCCGCTACCGCTTGCCTGTAAAGCGCTATCAGCTATAGCTTTGATAGCAATGGGGCTACAGGCCCATGCCGCCGACTACAGCGGCCCGCTGTTCGACGCCCACCTGCACTACAACGAGGAGGCGTGGGACGGCAAGACCGGCCCGCACCCGCCCGCCGATGTGCTGGGGCGCATGCACAAAAGCGGCGTGCGCGCCATCGTCGCCAACTCGCGGCCCAACACCGGCTCGCTCACGCTGGCGGGCCTGCCGCAAACGCGCGAGGCGGGCGTGGCCGTGGTGCCGTTCGTGCGGCTGTACCGCAACCGGGCGGACTACACCGGCTGGTTTGCCGACGAAAGCATCTACACCATGGTGCAGACGGAGCTGGCGCGCGGCACACCCGCCGGGCCCTACCGCGGCATCGGCGAGTTCCACCTGTACGACAGCGCCAACGCGGACGGCCCGGTCGCCAAGAAGCTCATGGCGCTGTCCGAGGAGCGCGACCTGGTGGTGCTGGCGCACGTGGACGACGTGGCCATCGATTTGCTGATGGCCAACACACCCTCCAAGGGCCGCAAGCTGCGCCTCATCTGGGCGCATACCGGCATCGGCGGCGCGCCGGTGGACCGCGTGGACGCGCTGTTCGCGCGCTACCCCGGCCTGGTGGGCGAGCTGTCGTACCGCCCGGGCCTGGTGTGCGACGACAACCAGCTGTGCCCTGCCTGGCGCACGCTGCTGCTCAAGTACCCCACGCGCTTCGTGATCGGCTCGGACACCTGGGTCAACCAGCGCTGGCAGCACTACGAAAGCCTGATGGCGGGCTACCGCACCTGGCTGGGCGGCTTGCCTGCCGACGTGGCGCGCAAGGTGGCGTGGGACAACGCGGCGGGGCTGTTCGGCACGCCAGCGCCGGCGCCGGGTGCGGCGCGCTGACCCGCGGAGGGCGATGGGCCTGGGGCTGTAGGGAGGCCCGGGCGCCCTCAGCCCCGCAGCGCAGGGTGCTGCTGCAGGTCCAGCGCGTTCCCGGTCGCAGCGCCGCTGGCCGTGTTGTCGAAGATGCACCACACACTGCGCGCTTCGTGCGTGGCGGCCTGGATGCGCCGGGCCAGCGCTCCGATCAGCGCGGGCTCGTAGGCGGAGTAGTAGGTGCGTGGCGAGCCATGCAGCCGGCAGTACACCAGCCCGTGCCAGCCGCCCGGCATCCTGCCCGCACCGTGCAGCACCGGGTCGGCCAGTACGCGTGCGGCCTGCCAGTGGGCCAGCAGTGCGTCGCCTTCGGCGGTGAACCAGCTGGCGTGGCGCGGCTCCACGGCGATGCCGATCTCGCTGTCCAGCCGCCGCAGGCTGCGAAAGAACGCCTCGGCCACCGGCGCGTCGAATGTGAGGCTGGGCGGCAATTGCACCAGCAGACAGCCCAGCCGCTCGCCCAGGCCGTAGACCTGTTCCAGAAACGTTTGCTGCAGTGCCTCGGTGTCCATCAGCCGCGCGTCGTGCGTGATGCTGCGCGGCAGCTTCACGCTGAACTGGAACGTGGGTGGTGTGGCCGCAGCCCAGCGCTCGTAGGTGCTGCGCTGGTGGGGCCGGTAGAACGAAGAGTTGATTTCCACGGCCGTCAATTGCCGGGCGTAGCGCATGAGGTGCGACTCCGCCGGGTCCGCAGCGGGAAAGCGGTGCTGGCTCTCGCGCGGCAGGCTCCAGCTGGCGGTGCCGATGCGCACGGGTGCTGGCGCTGGCGCAGCAACGGGGCCGGCGGCTGGTGCATTCATCTGTGAACTCCTGGGGTTGTGCAGGCCCCATGCTGGCCCCGACGCGGCCACGCGCGGGTAGGAAATAACCGCCGCGTGCATGACAGTTATTGCTTGCGCCAGAACAACGACCGATGGAATGAGGGCTGCGGGCCACGGGCGGCAACCGGCCCGAAAGCCACGCGCAGTTAATCCTCTGATCGCCTCACCTAACCGCACTTTGGCGCACTGTTGGCGATACGGCCTTGGATGCGAACTAACTGACCATGAGCTTAAGCAGTGTCAGGCGTGATTGAAATGTCGTGCGGTTGACGTTGTTCAACCGATTCGCATAGTTTGGGCGCTGCACAACGGCGCTCGCTCCGGAGCACCTGCGGCTAGGATGGAGTTATGCGGGCCCATAGGGTCGAGCAAAAATGTCTAAAAGTTGGTTTGGGAATTGCCTACACTTCCAGGAAAATTCACAGGATAAGCAAAATGCCGAGGGCCTTGAATTTTTGGCTGAATACAGGCATCTTGTTTGCTATTTCAATAGCAATGGGTCTGGTAATTATTGTTGGCGAGAAAAATCAGGAATCTGATTATTTGTGGGTAAAGCTTCTTGGATTGATTTTGCTGGCGGTCATGTATGCGAGCTGGATCTTCAAGAAATTCTTTCGGTTGACATTGAAAGATTTTATTCGGTACTTATTGCTGATGCTTTTGATGGGTATTGCGGCGGTGTGTATATTTTCTGTGGCCGTAGTGAAATTGATCGGTCTTTAAGGAAGGTTTGTGTAAATGGTCACCAGTGTGACCAGCCGCCAGTTGCGCGACTAAGCTGGCCCCGCACGCCACCGCTCCGATTCATGCCCCTCAGCGCTCGCGCAAGCGCTGGATCAGGCCGCTACGCTTGCGGACGCACTGGGCCGATATCGCCACCAATCGTCAACGAACAATCCACTGGCTCGAGAACGCAAGCAGCGTCTGGAAGGTGTCTGATGGCGCTCAGGCACCCGTGCGCGCGAGATACCGCTTGCGCCAGAACAGCGCCACCAGCGCCACTGCGATCGTGATCATCGAGCCCATGGCCCACCAGAAGCCGTCGGCTTTGTGAATGAGCGGGATGAATTCGAAATTCATGCCGAAGATGCCGGCGATCAGGTTCAGCGGCAGGAACACGGCGGTCAGCGCGGTCAGCGTGCGCATGATGTCGTTGGTGCGGTTGCTCTGCACCGAAAAATGCATCTGCACAGCGGTTTCGGTGCTCTGCTCCAGCCGGCGCACGTGGTGCACCACGCGTTCGATGTGCTCCAGCACGTCGCGGCTGCGCACCTTGAGCAGGTCCAGCTCGCGCAGGCCGGTGGGCGTGTCGGGCAGGGCCCAGGTCTCCAGCGCGTCGATCCAGTCCTGCACGGCGGTGCGCTGGTCTTCGCAGATTTCGTCAAGCTGGTGCAGCGACAGCCGTGCCTCCAGCAGCGAGCTCCAGTTCACGTAGCGCGCGCGGGGCTTGAGCAGCTCGTTTTGCCAGTGGTCGAGCTGGCGGGTGAGCTCGCGGCGCAGGTCCAGGTAGCCGTCCACCATGAGGTTCACCACGCGCAGCATCAGGTCGGCCGGGCTGGTGGGTACTCGGGCACCGGGCACCGGGCTGCTGCGGCCTTCGGCGGGGCCGGCGGGCAGGGCGGGCAGCGCTGCCAGCAGGCGCGTGGCGTAGGCGTCGCGCACCGAGCAGTCGGTGGGGTGCACCGTGAGCAGCAACTGGTCGAACACCGCAAATCCCACCGGGCTGGTGTCGATGCGCCGCAGCACGGGTGGGCCGCCGCGCCGCAGCGGGCTGGCGGCGGCAGCGTGGGCATCGTCCGGCGGCACCGGGGGCTGCGCTGCATCGCCGTGCGCCGTGGCCAGGCGGCGGAACACCAGCAGGTCGTACTGCGAGGTGTAGTCGTAGTGCGACGGCAGTTGCGCGTTGAGCAGGTCGGACACGTGCAGGTCCACCAGCTGCAGACCCACCAGCGCCTGCAGACGGCCCTGGATCTCGGCCAGCCGGGCCTGGAACGCGGAGCGCGCGCACGCGATCCAGACGAAGCCCTGTGCGGGCATGTGCGCGGGCAGGCTGTCCAGCTCCTGGACGCCACCGCCGTGGATGTGAAAGATGCGCATCGAGGCCGGTTGGGGTGTGGAGGAGAAAGGCGCCGCTGGCGCGGGAGTGCCGGTCACCGTCGGCGGCTACCGGGTCAGCAGCCGGGCTGCGTCGCGTGCGAAATAGGTCAGCACGCCGTCGGCACCCGCGCGCTTGAAGGCCAGCAGGCTTTCCATCATCACCGCGTCGTGGTCCAGCCAGCCGTTGGCCGCTGCCGCCTTGATCATGGCGTACTCGCCGCTCACCTGGTAGGCGAAGGTCGGCACCTTGAACTCGTCCTTCACGCGGCGCACGATGTCGAGGTACGGCATGCCGGGCTTGACCATGACCATGTCCGCGCCTTCGGCGATATCGAGGGCCACCTCGCGCAGGGCCTCGTCGCTGTTGCCGGGGTCCATCTGGTAGACGTTCTTGTCGGCCTTGCCCAAGGCGCCGCGCGTGCCCACCGCGTCGCGGAAGGGGCCGTAGAAGGCGCTGGCGTACTTGGCGCTGTAGGCCATGATGCGGGTGTGGATGTGGCCCTGCACCTCCAGCGCGTCGCGGATGGCGCCGATGCGCCCGTCCATCATGTCGCTGGGCGCGACGATGTCCACGCCCGCCTCGGCATGGGTGAGTGCCTGGCCGGTGAGGATCTCCACCGTCTCGTCGTTGAGGATGTAGCCAGTCTCGTCCAGCATGCCATCCTGCCCGTGGCTGGTGTAGGGGTCGAGCGCCACATCGGTCATCACGCCCAGGCCGGGGAATTCCTTCTTCAGTGCCCGCACCACGCGCGGGATCAGGCCGTCGGGGTTCAGGGCCTCCTTGCCGTCCGGCGTCTTCAGGGCCGGGTCGATGGCGGGAAAGAGCGCCATCACCGGGATGCCCAGCTTCACGCAGTCTTCGGCCACGGGCAGCAGCAGGTCCAGGCTCAGGCGGTCCACGCCGGGCATCGAGGCCACGGCCTCGCGCTGGTTCATGCCCTCGTGCACGAACACGGGGTAGATCAGGTCGTCCACGCTCACGGCGTTCTCGCGCACCAGGCGGCGGGTGAATGCGTCGCGGCGCAGGCGGCGGGGGCGGTTCTGGGGGAAGGGGGCGGGGCTGTGGAGGTGCATCCGAAGATTATCTATCCCCTGTGGCGCTGCGTGCCTTCCAATCCGGAGGACGCGCCCGGTGGACCGGTGATGCCAGATCCACGGGTGCGCTGGCTGGGGGATTGCCGGTTTGGGCAGGGCTGCGCCCACGTGAACCGCTCCCCCGTCCAGGTTTTGATGCCGTGCAGATGCGGTTGCTGCATGCCTGGAAATGCCGCTTGTAACACGGTGTGTCCGGTGCTAAATTGGCGCCGGGCAGCCTGCTGCCCCCCGCTTTTCCTCCCTGAGCGGGGCCTTGTCTTGCAGCGATGCGAGAGGGGCTTCCCGGCCCGGCGGATCGCCGGGCTTTTTTTGTGGTGGTGTGCGGATGCGGCCGTTCGGCACAAAACGCCTTTCTGAAGCCTGCAGCGGGCTTTTGGAGGCGAAGGGCATCGGGTGGCCCTTAAACTGCCCGCATGCTCTGGGTCAAAGCCTTCCACATCGTCTTCGTGGCCAGCTGGTTTGCTGGTCTTTTCTACCTGCCGCGCATCTTCGTGAACCTGGCCATGGTGGCCCCGGGGTCGGTGGCTGAGCGTGACCGCTTGCTGCTGATGGCCCGCAAGCTCTTGCGCTTCACCACGCTGCTGGCGGTGCCGGCCCTGGCGCTGGGCGCGTGGCTGTGGCTGGGCTACGGCATAGGGCGCGGCCCCGCGTCACAGGGTAATGGCTGGATGCACGCCAAGCTGGCGGTGGTGGTGCTGGTGATCGGCTACCACCATGCCTGCAGCGTGCTGCTGCGCAAGCTGGCGGACGGCAGCAGCCGCCGCAGCCACGCATGGTTCCGCTGGTTCAACGAGGTACCGGTGGCCCTGCTGCTGTGCGCGGTGGTGCTGGTCGTCGTCAAGCCCTTCTAACGCCGGGAAGGGGCGACGACGGTGCACAAGACCTCCGCCTGGCCCCTGGCGCTGACCTATGCGGCGCTGATCGTTTTTGCCAGCCTGTTCCCGTTCGACGGCTGGCGCGCCCAGGGCATCGACCCGCTGGTCTTCCTGCTGGCCCGCCTGCCGCCGCCGTACTGGACGGGCTTTGACGTGGCCACCAACGTGGTGGGCTACGCGCCACTGGGCTTTTTGCTGGTGCTGGGCATGCTGCGCTCGGGCTGGCCGCGCGGCGCGGTGTGGCTGGCCACGCTGGCGGGCGGCCTGCTGTCGCTCTCCATGGAGTTTCTGCAGATTTACCTGCCGCGGCGCGTGCCGTCCAACCTGGACCTGCTGCTCAACATCGGCGGCACCTTGGCGGGGGGCCTGATCGCCGCGCTGCTCGAGCGCCTGGGCGCCATCGACCGCTGGAGCGATTTTCGGGGGCGCTGGTTCGTGAGCGACGCCAGCGGCGCCATCGTGCTGCTGGCGCTGTGGCCGCTGGCGCTGCTGTTCCCGGCGGCCGTGCCCTTCGGGCTGGGCCAGGTGCTGGAGCGGCTCGAAGGATCGCTGATCGAAATCCTGGCCGACACACCCTTCCTGGAGTGGGTGCCGCTGCGCGATGCGCCGTTCGAGCCGCTGTCGCCGGGCGGCGAGCTGCTGTGCGTCACGCTGGGGCTGCTCATACCGTGCCTGCTGGGCTATTGCGTGATCCGCCAGATGGGGCGCCGGGCGCTGTTCGCGCTGGGCGTGGTGGCCATCGGTGTCACGCTGACCGCCCTGTCGGCGGCGCTGAGCTGGGGCCCGGTGCATGCCTGGGAATGGATGGGCATGCCCACGCGCGTGGGCGTGTGGGGCGCGCTGGGGCTGGCTGTGGTGACCCTGGGCCTGCCCCGCCGCGCCTGCGCCGCAGTGCTGCTGCTGGCGCTGGCCTGGCACCTGGCGCTGCTCAACCAGGCGCCCACCAGCGCCTACTTTGCGCAGACCCTGCAGATCTGGGAGCAGGGGCGGTTCATCCGCTTTTATGGCCTGGGCCAGTGGCTGGGCTGGCTGTGGCCGTATGCGGCGCTTTTGTACGTGCTGGTGCGGGTGTCGAGGAGAGAAAGCGCCTCCTGAGCCGCCTGCGGCGTCTCGGTGCGTTTCGCCAGGGGTGCCGCTCTTCGTTGCCGTCCAGGCCTGGAGCCGCGGCACTCAGCCCCCTTCTCACCGCGCGGGCGCGGGATGCACCCGGTGGCCTTGGCAAAGCCGGTTCCACGGGTGCACTGGCGTTGTGCGCGCCAGTTTGGGCGTGCGGGGTTCGTAAAATGGGGCGATGAGCGACACATCCACTGCGCCTGGCTACTACCAGCGCCACATCTTCTTCTGTCTGAACGACCGCGCCAACGGCGAAGACAGCTGTGCCCACCACAACGCCCAGGCGGGTTTTGACCGCTGCAAGGCGCAGGTCAAGGCTGCCGGGCTGGCAGGCGCTGGCCAGGTCCGCGTGAACAAGGCCGGCTGCCTGGACCGCTGCGCGGGCGGGCCCATCGCCGTGGTCTACCCCGAAGGCACCTGGTACACCTACGTGGACACGGCCGACATCGACGAGATCGTCGAGTCGCACCTCAAGAACGGCCAGGTGGTGGAGCGTTTGGTCACGCCGGCGGAACTTGGACGCTGAAACCGCGTCTGTCCCTGGGTCTTGAATGTTATGGGCTGCCACCGCTTGATGGTCAAGCGCTGGCAGCTATGAATTGAGTAGCAAACCACCGTGAATGCACACACCGAACGCCTGACCCTGTCCGGCCCTGCCGGCGCCATCGAGGCCGTGCGCGACAGCGCCGTGCTGGCCGACGGCGTGGCCGCCCCGCGCGGCGTGGCCATCATCGCCCACCCGCATCCGCTGTTTGGCGGCACCATGGACAACAAGGTGGTGCAGACGCTTGCGCGCGCCTTTGTGCACTGCGGCTGGACCGCGGTGCGCTTCAACTTCCGCGGCGTGGGGGCCACGGCCGGCGTGCATGACGACGGCCAGGGCGAGCTGCAGGACCTGCTGGCTGTGGTCGAGCAGGTGGCGCCCGCGGCCGAGGGCCAGCGCATTGCACTGGCGGGCTTCTCGTTCGGTGCCTTCGTCACCAGCCATGCGCTGGCCGCGCTGTGGCCCGCGGGCCGGGTCGATACCGCCGTGCTCGTGGGCACGGCCGCCAGCCGCTTCACCGTGGCTCCCGTGCCGCCCGACGCCCACGAGCGCACCCTGGTCGTGCACGGAGAGGCGGACGACACCGTGCCGCTGTCCGCCGTGATGGACTGGGCCCGTCCCCAGATACTGCCTGTCACAGTCATTCCCGCGGGGGGGCATTTCTTTCACGGACAATTGCCGCTTCTGAAAAATCTGGTGGTGCGCCACCTGCAGGCCACGGCCTGAGGGTTGCGCCCACGGCGGGCATTGCCGCCCGCCCTGGCGAGCCCGGCACCTGTACCCTGCACGCCCCGTGCGTGCACTCCGTTTCCTTTCTCCCTTCATCCCACCCATCCCAGCCCCAGCCTCCCGCCCATGAAACGAATCCTGTCCGCGCTGCGATCCCTCGCCGTCTTTGCTGCGGTGGCCCCGGCCGCCTTCGGCGCTTTGGCCCAGGCGCCCCAGCCCCCTGAAATCGCCGCGCGCACCTACCTGCTGGTGGATGTGACCGCCAACCAGGTGCTGGCCGCCAAGGACATTGACGCGCCGGTCGAGCAGGCCTCGCTCACCAAGCTCATGACGGGCTACCTGGTGTTCGACGCGCTGCGCGCCAAGAAGATCTCGCTGGAGCAGAAGCTCCCCGTGAGCGTGCGCGCCTGGAAGATGCCCGGCTCGCGCATGTTCATCGACCCCAAGATGCAGGTGCCGGTCGAAGACCTGATCAAGGGCATGATCGTGCAGTCCGGCAACGACGCCACGATGGCCCTGGCGGAAGGCGTGGGCGGCACGGCCGAAAATTTCGTCAAGCTCATGAACGACCAGGCGCAGGCACTGGGCATGAAGGGCACGAGCTACAAGAACCCCGAAGGCCTGACCGAGCCCGGCCACACCACCACGGCACGCGACCTGTCCGTGCTGGCCATGCGCCTGATGAAGGACTTCCCGGAGTACATGCACTACTACTCCACCAAGCAGTACAGCTACCCGGGCACCCCGGCGTCGAACGGCACCAACCGCAACTCGCTGCTGTTTCGCGACCCCACCGTGGACGGCCTCAAGACCGGCCACACCGCCGCGGCCGGCTACTGCCTGGTGGCCACGTCCAAGCGTGAATTCCCCGGTGTGGGCCAGCGCCGCCTGCTGTCCATCGTGCTGGGAGCCGCCAGCGAGAACGCCCGCGCCAATGAAAGCCAGAAGCTGCTGAACTGGGGCTACACCGCATTCGAGGCCGTCAAGCTGTTCGACGCCGGCAAGCCCGTGGCGACGCCTGCCGTCTGGAAGGGCACCGAAAGCATGCTCAAGATCGGCCGCGAGGAGGCCATCGTCGTGGCGGTGCCTTCGGGCAGCGCAGGCAAGATCACCACCCAGATCGTGCGGCCCGACCCGCTGGTGGCGCCCTTCACCAAGGGCCAGTCCATCGGCACGCTCAAGGTCGCCCTGGGTGAGCAGACGCTCACCGAGGTGCCGCTCGTGGCGCTGGAAGAAGTCCCGCAGGCCGGCTTCCTGGGCCGTGCGTGGGATGCGATCCGCCTCTGGATTAAGTAGCAGGTACATCCCCCCGAGGCGCTTCGCCTCGTGCCACCGCCGGAGGCGGCGGGCTCTTCGGGCACGTCCAAGCCTGCGCAGGCAGGCTTGGAGCCGCGGCTCTCAGCCCCTGCTCTCGAATGGCTGCGCCATTCGGGAAGGGGGACACCGCCAGCGCGACGGGGCGTCCCTCGCGCTGCGGTCTTGGCATGGGCCGTGCGCTTTCACAGGGCGTGCCGCGTTCTGTGCCAAGGGTGTTTCAGAAGAGAGGCCGCGCCGCTTGCCCGTTTTGGGTCTTGCTGCTACATTAGAAGGCTTTTCGGAATTTCCGAAGGGATTCACGTTTTCGCTTTCACGAAGCAAATTCACGTTTAGGGACGTATTCATGCCAACCATCAATCAACTGGTCCGTCAGGGGCGCGAGGTCGAAAAGACCAAGTCGAAAAGCCCCGCGATGGAAAACTCTCCACAGCGCCGTGGCGTGTGCACCCGTGTGTACACCACGACGCCCAAGAAGCCTAACTCCGCTCTGCGTAAGGTCGCCAAGGTGCGCCTGACCAACGGTTTCGAGGTGATCTCCTACATCGGCGGTGAAGGCCACAACCTGCAGGAACACAGCGTGGTGCTGGTTCGCGGCGGTCGTGTCAAGGACTTGCCTGGTGTGCGTTACCACATCGTGCGCGGCTCGCTCGACCTGCAAGGCGTCAAGGACCGTAAGCAAGCTCGCTCCAAGTACGGCGCGAAGAAGCCCAAGGCCAAGTAAGCCCTGCGCTTGCTGCCAAGAATTTTCGGTGCTGTCTCCCGCGTGGCGCGGTGGTGCAGCGTAGTGGCCCCAAACGCAGGTGTTCTGCGCGGGTCGAGTAAGTGGGAGTCCTTCATTGGCTCTCGCGGTGTCTGAAAAGATGCCAACTGAAGCAAAGATAGAGGTAAAAAATGCCACGT
>NZ_JBITVD010000021.1:122358-125380 GCF_044542805.1 Acidovorax sp. NPDC077693
ACGTGAAATCCTGCCGGATCCCAAGTTCGGCAATGTAGAGCTGTCCAAATTCATGAACGTGATCATGGAAGGCGGCAAGAAGGCAGTTGCAGAGCGCATCATTTATGGCGCCCTGGAACTGATCGAGAAGAAGCACCCCGACAAGGACCCCCTGGAGGCCTTCACCGTTGCCATCAACAACGTGAAGCCCATGGTGGAAGTGAAGTCCCGCCGCGTGGGCGGTGCCAACTACCAAGTGCCAGTGGAAGTGCGCCCTGTGCGCCGCCTGGCCCTGTCGATGCGCTGGATCAAGGAAGCCGCCCGCAAGCGTGGCGAAAAGTCGATGGCCCAGCGTCTGGCCAACGAACTGCTGGAAGCCACCGAAGGCCGTGGCGGTGCCATGAAGAAGCGTGACGAAGTTCACCGCATGGCCGAAGCCAACAAGGCATTCAGCCACTTCCGCTTCTAAGCGAATCGACGACCGTTCTCGTCGCCAAGCGCAAGGCTGCCGGCATTTCTGCCTGCAGCCTTGTGGCGGTTGAGGCGGTCACAAAATTGACGGATCGCCGCCCCACAATGGCTGCCCCGTCCCCTGAATAACACGACCCATCCAAGGACTCACCATGGCTCGCAAGACCCCCATCGAGCGCTACCGCAATATCGGTATCTCGGCCCACATCGACGCTGGCAAGACCACGACGACCGAACGTATCCTGTTCTACACCGGTGTGAACCACAAGATCGGTGAAGTGCACGATGGCGCTGCCACCATGGACTGGATGGAGCAGGAACAAGAGCGCGGCATCACGATCACCTCGGCTGCCACGACCTGCTTCTGGAAGGGCATGGACATGTCCTACCCAGAGCACCGCTTCAACATCATCGACACCCCCGGCCACGTGGACTTCACGATCGAAGTGGAGCGTTCCATGCGCGTGCTGGACGGCGCCTGCATGGTGTACTGCGCCGTGGGTGGCGTGCAGCCCCAGTCGGAAACCGTCTGGCGCCAGGCCAACAAGTACAAGGTGCCCCGCCTCGCGTTCGTCAACAAGATGGACCGTACCGGCGCCAACTTCTTCAAGGTCTACGACCAGATGCGCCTGCGCCTGAAGGCCAACCCCGTGCCCGTCGTGATCCCGATCGGCGCTGAAGACAACTTCACCGGCGTAGTCGACCTGCTCAAGATGAAGGCCATCATCTGGGACGAAGCGTCGCAAGGCATGAAGTTCACCTTCGAAGAAATCCCTGCCGACCTGGTGGAATCTGCCAAGGAATGGCGCGAAAAGATGGTCGAGGCTGCTGCCGAAGCCTCCGAAGAGCTGATGAACAAGTACCTGGAAGAGGGCGACCTCTCCGAGGAAGAGATCAAGCTCGGCCTGCGCACGCGCACGATCGCCACCGAAATCCAGCCCATGCTGTGCGGTACGGCGTTCAAGAACAAGGGTGTGCAGCGCATGCTGGACGCCGTGATCGACTATCTGCCGGCACCTACCGACATCGATGATGTGACGGGTACCGACGAAGACGAAAACCCGGTCACCCGCAAGGCGGATGACAGCGAGAAGTTCTCGGCCCTGGCATTCAAGCTGATGACCGACCCGTTCGTGGGCCAGCTGACCTTCGTGCGCGTCTATTCCGGCGTGCTGACCAAGGGCGACACCGTCTACAACCCGATCAAGGGCAAGAAGGAACGTATCGGCCGTATCGTGCAGATGCACGCCAACGAGCGCCTGGAAGTCGAAGAAATCCGCGCCGGCGACATCGCTGCCTGCGTGGGCCTGAAGGACGTCACCACCGGCGAAACGCTGAGCGACATGGACTCCCAGATCATTCTGGAGCGCATGGTGTTCCCAGAGCCCGTGATCACACAGGCCGTGGAACCCAAGACGAAGACCGACCAGGAAAAGATGGGCATCGCCCTGCAACGCCTGGCTGCCGAAGATCCTTCGTTCCGCGTGAAGACCGACGAAGAGTCCGGCCAGACGCTGATCGCCGGCATGGGTGAGCTCCACCTGGAAATCATCGTGGACCGCATGAAGCGCGAATTCGGCGTGGAAGCCAACGTGGGCAAGCCCCAGGTGGCATACCGCGAAACCATCCGCAAGACGGTGGAAGAAGCCGAAGGCAAGTTCGTGCGCCAGTCCGGCGGTAAGGGCCAGTACGGCCACGTCGTGCTCAAGATCGAGCCCAACGAAGCCGGCAAGGGCAACGAATTCGTCGACGCCATCAAGGGCGGTGTGGTTCCTCGCGAATTCATCCCCGCAGTGGAAAAGGGCTTCCACGAAGCCGTCACGCAAGGCGTGCTGGCCGGCTACCCCGTGGTGGACGTCAAGGTCACGCTGCACTTCGGTTCGTACCACGATGTGGACTCGAACGAACTGGCGTTCAAGATGGCCGCGATCTTCGGTTTCAAGGAAGGTTGCCGCAAGGCCAACCCCGTGATCCTGGAGCCCATGATGGCCGTGGAAGTGGAAACGCCTGAAGACTACGCCGGTACCGTGATGGGTGACCTGTCTTCCCGCCGTGGCATGGTCCAGGGCATGGACGACATTCCGGGCGGTGGCAAGGCCATCCGCGCTGAAGTGCCCCTGTCGGAAATGTTCGGCTACTCGACCTCGCTGCGCTCCGCAACGCAGGGCCGCGCCACCTACACGATGGAATTCAAGCACTACAGCGAAGCGCCTCGCAACGTGTCCGAAGCCATCATGGCTGCACGCGCCAAGTAATTGGTGCGCTGGGTGAAAGGTCTGCCTGCGCAGGCCTTTCCCCATTGGTTTTCTGATCCATACAGCTGCTATCGCCCGCCTGGCGGGCGCAGGCAGCTATACAAACAGTAGCAAGATTCTTGCAATCTGCGACCCGGTGCCGTCCTGTTGCCCTGTGCGGGACGAATCAGCAATCGGGTGCAGACGTTAAACCCCAACACAGGCAATGCTCTTTGGAGATTCAAAATGGCAAAAGGTAAGTTCGAACGTACCAAGCCCCACGTCAACGTGGGCACGATCGGCCACGTGGACCATGGCAAGACGACGCTGACGGCAGC
>NZ_JBITVD010000022.1:0-112557 GCF_044542805.1 Acidovorax sp. NPDC077693
GCCGTCATTCATCGGCGGCAGGACTATCCCCTGTAGAGTTCGAACAGCGACATTCCCAACGGCTCAAAAGTGTCTAGATAAGCCGGGGCGATTCAGTCTTCTTGACCGTAAAGGTTCGCTTTGCGGCCCTCCTGTCCTGCCTCGTCGATGTATTCCTTGGCGCAGATCAGCATGCCACCGGAGCCGCAACAAGGGTCGTAGATGTGATGTTTCAGCTCGGGCTTTACTAGCCGCACCATCATTCGTACCACCGAGCGCGGCGTGTAGAACTCGCCGCCTTTCTTGCCGGCAGAGTCGGCAAAGTCGCCGATCAGGAATTCGTAGGCGGCACCAAGCAGGTCCGGGAACTCGAAGTCTTCGTTGCGTAGACGGTGCAAGCCAAAGTGGTTGATCAGCGAACGCAGCTTGATGTCAGGAATTTTGCTCTGGCCCACCTTCTTCGTGAAGTTGATGTGCTCCAGCACGTCATAGAGACTCGTGTTGCCTGTTTCCAGCCCAGCCAAGGCTTTGTTCAGGAAGTCACCGACATTCTGGTGGGCCTCGTTCAGAAGATATTCGTAGCGCGATTGAGGTGGCACCCAGAAGGAACCTTCCTCCATGTACCAGTCCTTTTGGTTGGCGCTCTCGATGGCTTCAGCTTCGCTCAAGCCCGCCGCCAGCTCCTCCTTGATGATCTTCTCGCGATGCTGGTTGAACACGTCGGAGCAGCGCTTGAGGAACAGCATCCCGAAGATGTATTCCTTGAACTCGGAGGCGTCCATCTTGCCGCGCAGGATGTCGGCGGCTTTGAAGAGGTGGCGTTCCAGCTGTGGGAGGGTTAAAGGCATTCAGGAAATCCGGTCTTGTTCGTTCAATCGATAGTGTTGGGGCTTGCAGTCGTCGCCTACCCGAAGAGGCTGGACTGCTTGACGATGTAGCCCGCTGGCTTCTTCTGTTTTTCGATCGCGCCTTCGTCGACAAGGCGCTGCAGCCACGCCTTGGCTTGCGCGTTGGAAACGTCCAGAGCAGCGGCAACCTCGGCGTCCTTCATTGGTGCCTTCAGCAGCAACTGGACGACTTCCCGGACAGCGGCAAACAGCGTATCGGCGGGTGTTGATGTTGTCGTCGGCAATGAGTCGTCTGCTTCAGGTTTGGCCTCAACTACTTGCGCGACTGAAGGAGCGGCATCTGGCGTTGGATCAACAGGCGCTTCGCTGGGTGCGGAAACCGGTGGCGGCGCTGGCTCATTCGGCGACTCATTCGCCGGTGGTGCCTCAGGAACTGCCGACAGCGTGGGCGCGACCTCGGACGGTCCATCACTGGGAAACAGCGCTAGGCCTGACTGCGGCGGCGCCGGCGGTATCGGCGTGGCGACATCGAACACGCCCTCAAAGGCGTCGGCGTCTTGCGGGTTCGGCCAGGGGAGCGCCCCCTTGCTGCGCAGGGCGTCGAGTCCGGGAGACGACCCGCTCGTCGATCGAACGTACACGGGCACGAACTTGAGCTTGTCCAACTGCTCGACAGCACCAGTCCAGGTGCCGCCCTTGTTCAGATCGGAGCTGACAACCAGGGATGCATCGGCCAGAGCGTAGATCAGCTTGTTACGCTGCATCGCATTGCCGACGTTGAACCCCGCGCTTGGGTCGTAGGGAGAAAGCAGCACCAGTTGGCCATCGAGCAGCAGGTTGCGGTGCTCGCGGTTCATGGTCGTTTTTTCTAGGCTGTCCGCGAGGACGCCACTGACCTTGCCGCCCGCTTCGAGCGCACCGCGCATGGCAGCCTGGTCGATACCCTTGGCGCCGCCGGACACGAGCGTTCTTCCGGCTCGCGCAGCCAATCGGCCCACGGCCATCGTGTAGTCGATCAGCGAATCGTCCACGTGACGAGACCCGACCACGGCGAGACCACCTGACTCCAGCAGACTCATGTCGCCGCAGCCGTAGATCACTGCCGGGGCGTCTTCGCGCAGGCGCGCCTTCAAGCGGCGGGGGTACTCGGCATCAGCGCGGCTGACCACCCAGATCGCGCGCGCTTGCCAGCGTTCGATGACTTGGCTGAGGAGGAAGCCTCGCCCCAGCAAACGCTGCAGACGGGCTTCATCAATCACTGGCTGGCAGGCACGCAGTAGATCGGCCGCGTCTGGCGACACGAGATCCGCAGGTTGGCGTTGAATTTCCCGCAGATGGCGGGCAAGGCGCTTGTATTCACCGAGCGACAAGAGCTCCGATGAAGACGTGCCGCGTCCAGCGATCAGCGGCGCCGTCAACAGCAGGATCGCCTGGGTGTTGGGGGACAGGGTGGCAGTCATTCGTCATGCCCCGTCTGAGAGAGTGCCATCGGCCAGACCTCACCACTTCCGCTCTGGCGAAGCAGCCACGCGGCTACGGTCAACGTCCAGCGTGAGTCAACCATGTCATCGACCAAGATCACCGGCCCCTGCGGGATCGGCTGACCGTTGAGTGCCAGCGAGCCGTCGATGTTGCGCGCCTGCTGTGTACTGTTTGCCATCGTCTTCTGTTCGGGCCTGTCGTCTGTTTTCGCAATGACCATATGAAACGGCAGACCCAGCGCCGCAGCCAAGCGCTTCGCAAAATTCGGAACGAGATCAGGATGACGTAGCGATGGAACACACGTCATCCATGTCGGTCTGGGCTGAGGGTCCCACTCGTGAATCATCTTCACGCAGGCGCCAACTAGGTCGTCGGCGAACTTACCGTCGTGATACTTGCCTTGCCGGACCAGTCCGCCCCAGCCGGCGTCACCCCATACGCACAGAGCCTTGCCGGGCTGTGCTTGGTGGCCGAGGGCAATAAATCCCTTGACGCCGTACTGGGGCATCCCCCCATCAGGCCACTTCTTGCGGGGTTCGATGGGCAGGCTGGTGCGCCGAAGAAACGCAATGGCGTCGCGAACCAGCGCCTCATCCACTCCAGTGGGCAGCGGGGGAAGCGCGGGCTGGGTGACAACACTTGGATCACCGTCGAGCGCGCCGATCAAGAAACCCATGTGTTCACCGAAGGGCAGACTAACGTAGTCCTGCATCTGCTGATGTTCGTCACGTCGCAAGGCCGTCAGTCGCTCGGCGCGCGCCCAGAACCCCTCGCTCAGCGTGGCTGCCGTGAGCTGCCACTTGGTACCTTGTTTGGCGATGGGCGCTGGTGCTTCCAGGGAGAGCAGCGCGATCGTCTTGTCGACGCGCCCCTTGCTCAGGTTGACGCGACTCAGCAGCTCGGGGACGGACAGGCCGTTCTCTTCTTCCTCAAGTGCGCCCAAGACCTCGGCGACTTCCTGCCGGGTCGGGAACGCGCTTCGGATGAACCAGTCGGTGATGTCTGACTCTTCTTGGCCGCTGAGCAGCACGCCGTAGGCGGAGTCCAGCGCGCGCCCGGCACGGCCCACCTGCTGGTAGTACGCAACGACGGAACCAGGCATCTGGTAGTGGATGACAAACGCGAGGTCGGGCTTGTCGTAGCCCATGCCCAGCGCCGTCGTTGCGACCAGAGCTTTGACTTCGTTGTTGAGCAGCGCCTGTTCCAGCGCCTCTCGACGGTCGCCCGTTTCGCCCGTGTAGGCCTCGACATTGAAACCCCGGGTCTTGAGCCAGTCAGCGACTTGGTTGGCGTCGCGCACCGTCAGCGTGTAGATGATCCCGTGGCCCTGCAGTGTGGCCAGTTGCTCCGCCAGCCAGGCGAGGCGCTCGGCCTGGCTAGGCAAGCGGATGGTTTGCAGGGAAAGCGAGGTCCGATTCAAGTCGCCTCGCGAGACGTCCAGCTTGGGACCGAGCACGGCAGCAAGGTCCTCCATCACGCGGTTGTTCGCTGTTGCCGTGGTGGCGAGCAGTCGCAGGTTGGGCGGCAGCGTTTTGACGATCCGCTCCAACAGGCGATAGTGAGGGCGGAAGTCGTGGCCCCAGTCGGAGATGCAATGTGCCTCGTCGATGACCAGCATCGAAATCTGTGCAGCGATGCCAGCCAGAACCTGCGTGCGGAAGCGCTCGTTCGCCAGGCGCTCGGGCGAGATCAAGAGAATGTCGATTTCCCGACGAGCCAGCTTGGCCTCGACTTGGGTCCAGTCGTCGACGTTGTCGGAGTTGATCGTGGCAGCGCGAACGCCCATGCGCTCTGCTGCGGCGATCTGATTCCGCATAAGCGCCAGTAGCGGGGAGATCAGTAGGGCCGGACCGTTGCCGTCGTCGCGCAGAAGCTTCGTCGCGATGAAGTAGACGAAGCTCTTTCCCCATCCGGTCTTCTGAACGACCAGCAGGCGGCCACGGCCATCGACGATGTGGCGAATCGCATCTTCTTGGTCTTCACGGAAATTGGCGTCGGCGCGTCCCGAGCCGGTCCGGAGCAAGTCCAGCGCGCGTTGTGGGTTGTACGTCATGTCATCACGCTCCTATATCGACGATTTCCTGGGTCGGCGTTTTCAATCGCGTGACCGCGTCAGCTTCTTGTTCGTCAATTGATGACTGGGCAAGAAAGCCGACGAGATCCAAGACCTCGTCAAACGCATTCGGTGCTGTGATCTCTAGTGCCATTCAGTTTGGTCCCTGATTCATTTCGCAGGCTTCGAGGACTTCCGCGCAGCCTTAGGCAGCTTTCCAGCCTTCATTAAGGCGGATCGTTCGGGTTGCGCTGCGCGCAGTCGGCCTGGCAAGTAATTGCTGACATCGACCTCGAAGCGCGGATGCCCAAGGCGCTGCATCAGCACCGCAACTGTCGAGAGGGATGCGAAAGTTCTCGCTCCACCACGAGAGCTTGCGAGTACCGCCTTCCGCTCTCCAAAGTGAACTTCCAGAACGAATCCACCTGTTTGACCAAGAGCGATCACGTGCGAGATCACGCGGGCTGCAATCAGCTCGCGCAGTGGCGCTTCTTGCAAAAGCGCCATTGCTTGATCGGGAGATTCGCTTGTAGGCTTTTCCATGAATTCCTCAACCTGGAAGGCGAGCCACATTTTGACCCCTGTACCCACAGGATAGGCCATCATTTTATATGAAGTGATTCACCGAAAACGCGATAGTGGGCCGCAGGCCGTGCGTTCGGCCTGGCGCTACTGGGGGCGGGCGCCGAAGGTAGCGCTGACTCATCGATCGGGGGAAAAACCTGGTTCTTGCTCGTGGTCCGGTGCGAGGAGGCTTACGACAGGTCCCAGACTTCGATCACAAGGGAATCCGTCGGCTTGCAAGAGGCGATGCGTTCGACGTAAGCCGTGAAGTCGCCAATCCAACCGGCAGGCATGAAGTAGTCGTCACCGTAGACGGGGAAGTCCCTGTGCGCTGGGGGCTTGCCATTGGCGATGAGCGGGAGCGCCGCTGCCGCGATCGTGCTGAATCGAGTCGGGTAGCCGTTGCCCGACTCGAATTTCGCTAGCCTGCGCTCGACCAGACGATCGATCCAATCCACACCACCAATGCTGCTACGCCAGGTCGCAAGCGTCCGTACGTCGCCAACCTTCATTGGCTCGTCACCGCCAGCGATCGAAATAACAATGAACCAGCCCAACATTGCCGCAACCCTCCTCGCCATCGGAAGTGCGACACCGATGGTCAATGCCTACCCGCACATCAAGGCAGGAGACGTGCTATTTTCTTCCTATGAAGCCGGACAAGAAATTCCCAGGGCAAGCAGCTCAATCTGAGCCATCAAGTGGCCGCGGGCAGAGCCCTCTGCTCAACACGAAGTTGCACATGCGTTTGATGCTTGAAGGCGGTGCAAGGCCGTCGACACTTGCGTCAGCGATGGAGGCACTGGCACACATCCGTGAGAAGCGAGATGCGCAGGCCCGGCGCAGCAGGTAGTGAAATCAACAACTTACATCAGCCGCAATTGCGGGACTTCGCCGCAATTCACCGCAAAGCGCGGTGCCTTGTGAGAGCTTGAGGTTTTTGAAGCCATGTTTTCGCCCCGCGATCTCGACCTGAAGAGTTTGGCGCTACACGAGCTGGTCGCGCAGAAAATGCGCTCGGACCCGTCGCTGTTCTTGAAGGCGCGGAACAACCTCGAACGCCTGGCAGATCGGCACAGCGGTAGTCCCGATCTGTACGCAACAGCTTGGCTTGCTGTATTCGATCAAGGCCTCGACGAGGCCCTCGCTGTCGCGACGTCGGACACAGAGCGGGGGCAGTCCATGCGGTCGAGCTCCCCATTTGCGAGCATTTTGAGCGAGAGTGAGCGTCTTGGTTTTCTCAAGGCGTGGGCATCTCGAACCCCGCGAGGATGCGCCCTGTAAGAGCGTCGTGCCGCCAAGTCCTCAAATTCCGGAGTTACAAGTAAGCGACGCCAGGGGAATTCGCGACGGAGTTTATTTCTGCTCGACGGACCTTATTCCCCCCGATCAATATCAACAGCGCTCCTCCTCCCCTCACTCCACCGTCACACTCTTCGCCAAATTCCTCGGCTTGTCCACATCCGTCCCCCGCGCACATGCCGTGTGGTACGCCAGCAGCTGCAGCGGCACCACGTGCAGCAGGGGGCTCAGGGGGCCGTAGTGTTCGGGCATGCGGATCACGTGCAGGCCTTCGCCGCTTTCGATGCGGGTGTCGCCATCGGCCAGCACGTACAGCACGCCAGCGCGGGCGCGCACTTCCTGCATGTTGCTCTTGAGCTTTTCCAGCAGGGCGTCGTTGGGCGCCACCGTCACCACGGGCATGGCGCTGGTGACCAGGGCCAGGGGGCCGTGCTTGAGCTCGCCGGCGGGATACGCCTCGGCGTGGATGTAGCTGATCTCCTTGAGCTTCAAGGCGCCTTCCAGCGCGATGGGGTAGTGCAGGCCGCGGCCCAGGAACAGGGCGTTTTCCATGCGGGCGAAGTCTTCGGCCCAGCTGATGAGTTGGGGCTCCAGCGCCAGCACGGCCTGCAGGGCCACGGGCAGGTGGCGCATGGCCTTGAGGTGTTCGGCCTCCTGCGCGTCGGTCAGGCGGCCCTTGGACTGGGCCAGCGCGAGCGTCAGCAAGAACAGGCCCGCCAGCTGCGTGGTGAAGGCCTTGGTGCTGGCCACGCCGATCTCCACACCCGCACGGGTGATGTAGGCCAGCTTGCATTCGCGCACCATGGCGCTGGTGGCCACGTTGCAGATGGTCAGCGTGTGCAACATGCCCAGGGACTGCGCGTGGCGCAGCGCGGCCAGCGTGTCGGCTGTCTCGCCCGACTGGCTGATGGTGACGACCAGGGTGCGGGGGTTGGGCACACTGGTGCGGTAGCGGTATTCGCTGGCCACTTCCACCTGCGTGGGGATGCCGGCGATTTCTTCGAGCCAGTATTTGGCGGTGCAGCCGCTGTAGTAGCTGGTGCCGCAGGCCAGGATGAGGACGCTGTCGATCTCCTTGAACACGCGCCAGGCGGCGGCGCCGGGCTCGCCGTGCAGGCCAGCGCCGTCGAACAGCTCGGGCACGATGCCTTCCACGCCTTCGAGCGTGTCGGCGATGGCGCGCGGCTGCTCGAAGATTTCCTTTTGCATGTAGTGGCGGTAGGGGCCCAGCTCGGCCGCGCCGCTGTGGGCCTGCACGGTGCGCACGGGGCGCTGCGCGGGGGTGAGCGCAGCGCGGTCCTTGCCGACGATCCAGTAGCGGCCCAGCTGCAGGTCCACCAGGTCGCCCTCTTCCAGGTACACGATCTGGTCGGTGACGCCGGCCAGGGCCATGGCGTCGCTGGCCAGGAAGTGCTCGCCCACGACCGAGCCCGCAGTCCCGGAGCCCACGCCCAGGATCAGCGGCGAGCCGGCGCGCGCGCCCACCACGCGGTGCGGCTCGTCGCGGTGGATCACGGCGATGGCGTAGGCGCCATGCAGCTCGGCCACGGTGGCCTGCACGGCGTCGAACAGGTCGCCGCTGTAGTGGCTGTCGACCAGGTGGGCGATGACCTCGGTGTCGGTCTGGCTGGCAAACACGTAGCCGCGGGCCTGCAGGGCGCGGCGCAGTTCTTCATGGTTTTCGATGATGCCGTTGTGCACCAGGGCCACGCGGCCCGCGCTGTGGGCCTGGGCGTCGGCCCCCGTGCCGTGGCTGAAGTGCGGGTGGGCGTTGTGCACCACGGGCGCCCCGTGGGTGGCCCAGCGGGTGTGGGCGATGCCGGTGGCGCCGTCCAGGTGGTCGGTCTGCACCTGCTCCAGCAGTTCGGCGACGCGGGCGGTGCTGCGGGCACGCTGCAGGCCACCGCGCTCGGTGCCGTGGCGGGCAGGGTCCAGGCTGGCGCCGTGCACGGCCACGCCGCAGGAGTCATAGCCCCGGTATTCCAGCCGCTGCAGGCCTTGCACGAGGATGGGAACGATGTTGCGCGTGGAGACTGCGCCGACGATGCCGCACATGGAGATGCCTTTGTGTGAAACGGATGAGGGATGGTAGGCACCCTCTCAGAGAATTTCTCATCGATATTTTCACCTGCATGAACTTAAATTTCATAAATATACCGCCGTGAATTTAAGTTTCATAATTGCGAGCTATATGGAAGCCATAACACTCGACTCTACCGACCTGCAGCTGCTGAACCTGCTGCAAACCGACTCCGCCCAGAGCAACCAGTCGCTGGCCGAGCAGGTACATGTGTCACCGCCCACCTGCCTGCGGCGGGTCAAGCGGCTGCAGGAGGCCGGGCTCATCGAGCGCCAGGTGGCCATCCTGCAGCCCGACCGGCTGGCCGCCATCCAGGGGCATGGCCTCACGTGCATCGTGGAGGTGTCTCTGGACCGCCAGGGCGCCGAGCACCTCGATGCCTTCGAAGCCCGCGCGGTGGCCGACGACGCAGTGCAGCAGTGCTGGCGCGTGTCGCCCGGCCCCGACTTCGTGCTGGTGGCGCACACGCGGGACATGCCGGGGTACCTGGCGCTGTCGCAGCGGCTGTTCACCGGCGATGCGAATGTGCGAAACGTGAAGGCCTTCTTTGCCACACGGCGGGCCAAATTCGATACCAAAGTGCCTGTATCGCTGGATTAGCAAGCGCTAGCAGCTATAAAAAATATAGCAAACCAATCGACAATCGAACCGTGGCTTGGGCCGTGGTGAAGTGGCGGTTGAGTCGTGGGCGCTTCATGGTCGATCCGCGGCCGACCTGTGCAGCGAGGGGGCGACCTGTCCGCCCCGCGTCAGATGTAGGTCATTTCTCTCTGGCCTGCGTCAGCGGCCCACGGTAAGCTCCCCGGCAGCCCTTTTTTACACAGACCTCCGCCCCATCGCACGCCCCCCCCCGGCGGGCGCGGCCCACACCCCTTCGCCATCGATGCCGACGCCCGAACGCCAGATGCCCCGCCGTATCTACCCGCTGCGCGTGTTGGGCATGGGCCTGGGTGGCGCAGTGGTCGGCGTGGTGCTGTGGGAGCGGCACGCCTCGTTGTATGCCTGGCTGGGCATGGTGCTGCCGGCCTTCGTATGGCCGCACGTGGCCTATCTGCTGAGCCGGCGCAGCACCGACCCGTACCGGACAGAGATGCGCAATCTGCTCGTCGATTCGGCGGCGGCGGCGGCCTTTGTGCCGCTGATGCACTTCAACCTGCTGCCCAGCGTGCTGCTGCTCACGCTGACCCTGGTGGACAAGGTGACCACCGGCATCCGCGGGCTGTGGGCGCGGTCCATTCCGGTGATGCTGCTGGCGGGCGTGGCCAGCGCGGTGCTCACGGGCTGGCACTGGGCGCCCGAGACGTCGCTCACCGTGCTGCTGGCCTGCCTGCCGGTGATGACCCTGCACACGCTGTCGGTCAGCGTGGTGAGCTACCAGCTCATCCGCCAGGTGTCACGCCAGAACCAAATGCTGGACGAGCTGCGCCGCATCGATTCGCTCACCGGCCTGTTCGGCCGCGGGCACTGGCAGGAGCAGGCCGAGGCCGCGCTGCGGCGCCACCACACCACCGACGAGCCCGCCTGCATGCTGATGATGGACATCGACCACTTCAAGGAAGTGAACGACGAGCACGGCCATGCCGTGGGCGACGAGGTGATCCGTGCACTGGCCCACGTGGTGCGCGGACATGTGCGGGCGGGCGACTGTGCGGGGCGCTATGGCGGCGACGAGTTCGCCATCATCCTGCCCGGCATGCGGGCGCAGGATGCGCTGGCGATTGCACAGCGCATTCGCGCCCAGGCCGAAGGCGTGCGGCTGCGCGAGCTGCCCGATCTGCGCCTGACCAGCAGCATCGGCGTGGCCCCGGCCGACCACCGCCACAGCGACCTGCGCGCCTGGATCGAGTCTGCAGACGCCGCGCTGTACGCCGCCAAGAAGGCGGGCCGCAACCGTGTGGCGGGGTGCATGGAGCCGGAGCTGGTGCCTGCGGTGTGATGACCACCGGCATGGGACGGCACCCAGCCCTTTCACGCTGAGCGCGTAGAAGCGCCGCGCAAGGTTTCGACAGGCTCAACCCGAACGGTTTGGGGCGATCCACCGCGGGTCCGTCTCGACCACTGCCTCAACCACTGCCTGAACCACGGCATCAACCACCGCCCCAACCACCCGCAGCAGCACCGGGCAGCGCCGCCGGCCATTGCACCCGCACCGTGCAGCCCGCGCCCACGCCCGCCGTAGCGGTGATGGCGCCGCCATGGCGCTGCGCGATCGCCCGGCACAGCGCCAGGCCTGCGCCCACGCCGTCGAACTCGGTCTCGCGGTGCAGCCGCTGGAACACGCCAAACAGCTGGCCCGCACGTGCCGGGTCGAACCCCGCGCCGTTGTCCGTCACCGTGAACCCCACCTGAGCCGGCGCATCCGCCGCCACGGCCTGCACGCTGATGAGCGCGGGCTGAGCGTTGTTGCGCGTGAACTTGAGGGCGTTGCCCAGCAGTTGCCCGAGCAATTCCTGCAGCAGCTCCGGGTCGGCATTCAACGTGGGCAGGTCGGGGGCGATGCGCCACTGCACCTCACGCCCTGCATGCGCGCTGGCAAGGGCTGCGCGCGCCTGCGCCACCGCGTCGGCCAGCGGTACCGGCTGCCAGCGCACGGGGGCCTTGCCGGCGCGCGCCAAGGCCTGCAGCGCGTCGATCATCAGGCCCATGCGGCGGGCCGACTGGTCCATGGTGGCCAGGAAGCCCAGCGCCTCCTGCACCTCGGCCCCCTGCACCACGGCGGCAGGCAGGTCGCCCAGCGTCTCGCGCACCAGCGTGCCGTACGACGTGAAGTGCCGCAGCGGCGCACGCAGGTCGTGCGAGACCGCGCGCAGAAAGTCCTCGTGCGCCGCGGCCATCTCGGCCACCTGCTGCTGGCTGCGGGCCAGCTCGGTGCGCAGTTGCAGCAGGGTCTGCGGGGTGTCGTTGTCGCTCATCGTTCACACCCCTTGAAGTGGGCGCGACGCCCGGGCCAGGGCCAGCCAAAGCGTCATCGGCCGCACCGGGCCACCGGGCGCATTCTTGCCCCGCACCATCAGGGCGGAGGAAGGCGCGCAGCGGCTCACAGCGCTCCTCACTTCTTCGGCCGCGCCCAGTTGGCGATGCTGACCTGCTTGCCGCGCGCCACGCTCAAAGCGCCCGGTGCCGTGCTCTTGGTGATGGTGCTGCCCCCTCCCACCGTGCCACCTGCGCCGATGGTGACGGGCGCCACCAGCACGCAGTTGCTGCCGATGTGCACGTCGGCCTCGATCACCGTGCGGTGCTTGTTCGCGCCGTC
Organism: Acidovorax sp. NPDC077693; assembly: GCF_044542805.1. NCBI lineage: Bacteria > Pseudomonadati > Pseudomonadota > Betaproteobacteria > Burkholderiales > Comamonadaceae > Acidovorax > Acidovorax sp. NPDC077693. The sequence continues at coordinate 11,562 of NZ_JBITVD010000022.1, forward strand.
GTAGTTGGCGGTGATGCTGCCGGCGCCGTAGTTCACGCGCTCGCCCACCGTGGCGTCGCCCAGGTAGGCCAGGTGGTTGGCCTTGGCGCCGTCGGCCAGCGTGCTGTTCTTCACCTCGACGAAGTTGCCGATGTGCACCTCGCGGCCCAGTTGCGCACCGGGGCGCAGGCGGGCGAACGGGCCGATGAGCGCACCGGCGCCCACGCTGGCACCGGCCTTTTCGCCGTCGATGTGGGTGTAGGGGTGGATCACCGCGCCCGCGGCGATGGTGGCGTTGGCAATGCAGCAGTGCGCGCCGATGCTCACGCCGTCGCCCAGCTCCACGCGGCCGGTGAAGATGCAGTTCACGTCGATCTCCACGTCCTGGCCGCACTGCAGCTCGCCGCGCGCGCTGGTGCGGGTGTCGTCGCGCACATCCAGGCGTGCCGGGTCGGCCAGGCGCACGCCCTGCTCCATCAGGCTGCGCGCCACGCGCAGCTGGTGCGCGCGCTCCAGCTCGGCCAGTTGCAGCGGGCTGTTCACACCGGCCACCTGCAGCGCATCGTTGATGCGGTGCGCCACCACGGGCACGCCGTCGGCCACGGCCATGGCGACGATGTCGGTCAGGTAGTACTCGCCCTGGGCGTTGTCGTTGGTCAGCCGTGCCAGCCAGCCTTTGAGCTGGCGCGTGGGCACGGCCATGATGCCGCTGTAGACCTCGGTGATGGCGCGCTGGGCTTCGCTGGCGTCTTTATGTTCGACGATGCCCTGCACGGCGCCCTGGGCGTCGCGCACGATGCGGCCGTAGCCCGTGGGGTCGGCCAGCGTGACGGTGAGCAGCGCCAGTCGCCCGCCGCCACCCTGCGTGCTCGCATCCACCAGCGCGCGCAGCGTGCCGGCGTGCGTGAGCGGCACGTCGCCCGACAGCACCACGGCCGTGCCGTCGTCAGCCAGCAGCGGCGCCGCCTGCTGCACCGCGTGGCCCGTGCCCAGCTGCGGCTCCTGCCGCGCAAATTTCACATCCAGACCACGGCTGCCACTCGCCGCCCCCGTGCAGGCGGCCTCTACTTCGGCAGCACCGTGGCCGGTGATGACCACCGCACTGCGGGCCTGCAGGTGTGCGGCCTGGTCGAGTACGTGGTGCAGCAGCGGGCGCCCCGCCAGGCGCTGCAGCACTTTGGGTATGCGGCTTTTCATGCGCGTGCCCTTGCCGGCCGCCATGATGAGGATGTCGAGTTGCGTCATGAACGATGAGGGAGAGTGCGGGCCGCGCCACGGTGCGTGCGCAGGCCGGTACGGGATTATCGGCTGCAGCGCACCCCACGCCACATGCTATGCAAAACATAGCGCCTGGCGCTTGCCAGATAAGCGGCAGGGCCGTTTTTGATGCCCATCGGCAGGCTACAGCAGCGGCAGCAGGCGCGGGGGCGTGTCGTAGTACTCGGCGATGCGGGCCAGCGCGCGGGTGTTGAGCAGGCGCAGCCGCCCGTCTTTGAGCTCGTGCAGGCCCAGCATCGACAGGCGCCGCAGCGTCTTGTTGGTGTGCACCAGCGACAGCCCCAGGGCATCGGCGATGTGCTGCTGGGTGAGCGGAAACGCCACGGTGCCGCCCTCGGCCATGCCGATGCGGTCGAGCCGCCGGTACAGGTGCATCAGCAGCATGGCCACGCGCTCGGTGGCGTTGCGCCGCCCGGCGGTGAGCAGGTTGTCGTCCACGTGGCCCTCTTCGTGCGCGGCCAGCCAGGTCATGTCGTAGCCCAGGCGCGGGTGCTCGCGGAACACGGCCCACAGGCTGTCGTTCTGGAACACGCACAGCGAGCACGCGGTCAGCGCCTCCACGCCATGCGCCGACGCGTCGCCGAACTCCTGCTGCAAGCCCACCAGGTCACCCGGCAGCAGGAAGTTGAGGATCTGGCGGCGCCCGTCGCTCAGCGTCTTGTAGCGAAACGCCCAGCCCGAATACAGCGTGAACAACCGCGCATTGCCCTGCCCTTCGCGCACCAGCGCGTCGCCGGGCTGCACCGCCATGGTGTCGCTGCGAAAGCCCTCGATGAAGTCCAGCACCTGCGGCTCCACCAGCGTGAACGCGCCGGTCTTGCGCAGTCCGCAGGCTCGGCAGGCAGGAGGGCAGGCGGGGACTACGGGGGGGACAGCGCTCATGGTGCGGCGATTTTAGAAGCGGTCCTTGCGCGCGCAACACGGCAAGAGCGCAGGTGTTGCGCAAGTGACGCGCCAATGCCGCGTATGTCTTTTGACATTGCGCGACCACGCTGCCCCGGCCTACATTGGGGCATCCCTATGAACCTTTCCCCCGCACTGTACGAGGTGCTGTACGTCAGCATGCTCGCGCCCGACCAACCCCTGAGCGTCGTGGCCGAGATCGCCGCCGCCGCCCGCGTGGCCAACACCAGGATGGACATCACCGGGCTGCTCATTTTCGACGGCCAGCGCTTTTGCCAGCAGTTCGAGGGGCCCAAGAAAGCGGTGCTCAAGCTCATCGAGCGCATCCGCAACGACCCGCGCCATGTGAACGTCGAAGTCCTGCACCACGGGCTGCTCGCAGGCCGGCGGTTCCAGAACTTCAACCTGGCCTTCAGCACCGTGGAAGACGTGGACGCACTCGCGCGCATGGAGCAGCTGGATGGCGAGGCCGCGCTGGCCGCCTTCACCGCCGTGTGCGAAGAGCTGGATTACTGAGACCTACCCTTCCCCAGTCACCCACGCACGGCCCGGCCGCCTTCCCAAAGCACCGCGCCAGGCCAGGCCAGGCCAGGCCAGGCCAGTTGCACGGCAACCCGCCCGGCGCTCACGCTGCCACTCAGGCTTGTCGCCAAGGTCTTCCGTTCAGGCCTGCCCGTGCGGCCAGCGCCGCAGCACCAAGGTGGCATTCACCCCGCCAAAACCGAAGCCATTGACCATGGCGTGCGACAGCGCCATCGGCCGGGCTGCCAGCGCCACCATGTCCAGGCCCGCCGCCTGCTCATCGGGCGTGTGCAGGTTGAGCGTGCCGGGCACCACCTGATCGCGCAGCGCCAGCACCGTGAAGATCGCTGCCACCGCACCTGCCGCACCCAGCAGGTGCCCGGTGGCCGACTTGGTGGAGCTGACGGCGATGCCGCCGTCGGTGCCGAACACGCGGCGGATCGCTGCCAGCTCGCCCCGGTCTCCGACCATGGTGGAGGTGGCGTGGGCGTTGAGGTACTGCACCTCGTCCGCGCGCAGCCCCGCTTGTGCCAGCGCCCCCTCCATGCTGCGGGCCGCCCCATCGCCATCCTCGGGGCCCGAGGTGATGTGGTACGCGTCGGCCGACGTGCCGTAGCCCACCAGCTCGGCCAGCGGCTGCGCGCCGCGGGCCAGCGCGTGCTCCAGCGCCTCGATGACCAGCATGCCCGCGCCCTCGCCCATCACGAAACCGTCACGCTGCGCATCGAACGGGCGCGAGGCCTCGTGCGGCGCATCGTTGAAGCCCGTGGACAGCGCCTTGGCCGCGGCGAACGCGCCCAGGCTCACCCGGTCGATGGCGGCCTCGCTGCCGCCGCACACGGCGATGTCGGCCTCGCCGCAGCGGATCATGCGGGCCGCATCGCCCAGCGCCTGCACGCTGGCGGCACAGGCCGTCACCGGCGCACCCAGCGGGCCCTTGAGCCCGTGGCGGATGGACACATGCCCCGCCGCCAGGTTGACCAGGAACGACGGCACGGTGAACGGCGACAGCCGCTGCGGCCCGCGCGTTTCGGTGGTGCGCACCGCATCGGCAATGGCGCCGAACCCGCCGATGCCCGATGCGATGACGGTGGCCGTGCGCGCGAGCGCAGCCGCATCGCCGCCCGCCACGGGCCAGCCGGCCTGCGCCAGCGCCTGCTGCGCTGCGCCCAGCGCAAACGGGATGAAGCGGTCCATCTTGCGCTGGTCCTTGGGCGAGACGATGGCGTCCACATCCCAGCCGCCCTCGGGGTCCTCGGCCAAGCTCAGCACACGCCCTGCGACCTGGGCGGGCACGCCTTCTGCAACCCCTTCCGGCAGGCGGGTGATGCCCGAGCGCGCGGCGAGCAGGCGCTGCCAGGCCAGTTCCACCTGGCTGCCCAGGGGCGAGACCAGACCCATGCCGGTGATGACGACGCGGCGCATCAGCCGATGGCTCCAGGGCAGCGGGCGGCGGTCAGCGCGCCAAGGGGGGTCACAGTGGATTTCATGAAAACATCTCGCTGGTAATGGGCCTGCCCTGCAGCGCCCCTGGTGGCGGCTGCAGCGTCAAAGCGGGGCGGCCTTTACGACCTCACTGCGTGAAGGCCAAGCGGTGCACCGCCCGCGCGGGCCCGAGGGACGGCGCAGCATCACCACCGCATTCACAGGGGCAAGGCTGGATTTCAAAGCCGAGGCTTATGATTGGAGCCGTCATCATAAGCACAAAACAGCTTATTGCGTACGACCGCAATCATTAAAAGGTTTTCCATGAAGGTGTCCAAAGCACAGGCCGCAGAGAACCGCCAGGGCATCCTGGACGCGGCGTCGCGGCTGTACCGCGAGCGCGGCCTGACGGGCGTGGGCGTGGCCGACATCACCCGCGACGCCGGGCTGACGCACGGTGGGCTGTACCGGCATTTCGCGTCCAAGGATGCCCTGGTGCGCGAGGCCTGCGCGCGTGCGTTCGACTGGTCGATCGCGCCGCTGGACGGGCACACGCCCAACGCCAACATGGCGGACCGCATCAAAAGCTATCTCTCGCCACAGCACCGCGACGAACCCGGCAACGGTTGCCCGGCCGCTGCGCTGGCGGTGGACGCGGCCCGCGCGGGGCCCGAGTTGTCGCAGGTGTTTGCCGAAGGCATCGAGCGCAACATCCAGCGCTTCACGCAGTTGCTGGCCGACCACGCGCCGGGCGCCCCGCCCTCGGCCCAGCGTGCACGGGCCATGGAAGTGCTGGCCACCATGGTCGGCGGCCTGGCGCTGGCGCGGGCCACGGCCGCGGGGCAGCCCGAGCTGTCGCAGGAAATCCTGGTCACGCTGCAGGCGCAGTTGATCGACCTGCTGGAGACCCCGCCACGCTGACGCAAGGCGCGCACCCCGCTGCCCTGGCGGCGTCGCGTCTTGTTTGCTATCAAAAAAATAGCTTCTGGCGCTTGCGGGACAAGCGGCAGAAGCTCTTAAGGCATTGATTTCCGGGTCGTTCCCTGCCGTGCCGGTGATGGCACGGCGTCGACTCCATGGCGCAGGGTCTGCAGGGCAGCCCCGGGCCGGCGTGCCTCAGGCGCAGCAGGCGTCCGTGGACACGCGCTGGTCGGCGGCTGCGGCACTGCCGAAAGCCGCGCGGCGCCACCAGGGTGCAGCGCCTTCGGCATGCGCTGTTGCGGCGGCCACCGCGGCCACGCGGTACTGCAGGCGCTGCGTGCCCAGGGGCTCGACCACGGCATGCTGGCCGGCAGCGATCTGCAGCGTCTGGCCGGCGTGCAGGAAGACGTCGCCGGCCTCGGCGCCCGTGCCGTACGGGCCGGCATCGAGCGTGACCCAGGCGTGGCCTTCGGCGACGCGCAGGGCCAGGGCCGCGCGGGGTGTCAGGCTGACTGCGTTGCCGGGCAGCACGGTGGTGGCGCCCTGGGCGGACTTTGCCGTGGCAGCGGCGGATTGGACTTGAAAGGTGTGCGAGGTGGTGTTCATGGCGTTCTCCGGGTTTACCCTTGATGGACTCTATGGTGCGGCGTGCTAGACACGGCGTCCAATGAAAAGGAATGTGCCGATTGATGCTCTTCTTGCATGTCGCCCTCAAGCCGTGGTGCGAGCACGGGGCGCTGCTATCCGAAAGAGAGCAAACCGCGCGATTCCGACCGCCAGCCGGCTGCCTGCGCCCAACACCTGCACGCCCGCCTGGCCCACGGCACGGCCGCCCAGGCCCAGGGCCTGCATCAGGTCGCGCAGGGGCAAGGCGACGCTGCATTCCCACTCGGCACCGGGCCGCAGCAGGCGCTGTGCCGGTGCAGCGGGCTGCGCCGCCCACTCGAAGGCCACGGTTTCAGGCAGCGCGCCTACGGGGCTCCAGGCTTCCATCACCACATGCTGGCCGGGCGCGACCACCAGGCGCTCGCCGGCCTGCAGCACGTGGTCGGCCAGGCACACGGGCAGGTCAGAGCGCAAGTCCGCCGGCAGCCCGGCCAGCGACGCGCCCCGCAGGGTGACCCAGGCGCGGCCCTGCGCGATGGCCAACACGCCGTGCTCGCGCGGGTGCAGCGACAGGGCTCGGCCAGGGTTCAGTTTCCAGCAACCGGCCGCAGGTCGGCCAGCCGACGGGGCTTGGGCGGATTGTTGCGATTCCAGAACGTTGCGGGCTGGCATGACGGACTCCTTCCGGTGCGCTCAATGCGCGTTGATGAGCATCAATGTTGCCGCCAGCGCCCTACACAGTCCAATGAAAACGCGGTACGCTATTCATTCCATCGACGCATGAATCTGGACCTCCTCAGGAACCCGCCATGGCCTCAGCCGAGTACTCTCCCGCCGTCCTTCGCACCCGCACCGTGGCCACCGGCCACTGGCGCGCCTTTCTGGCCGTGGCGCGGCACCTGAACTTCCGCGCCGCCGCCGACGAGCTCTCGCTCACCCAGTCGGCCGTGAGCCGCCAGATCCAGGCGCTGGAAGAAGAAGTGGGTGTGGCGCTGTTCCTGCGCCACACGCGCGCGGTGGAGCTGACCAGCGCGGGTGCGCAGCTGCAGCGCGCCGTGGCCCCGGCCATCGAGCGCATGGACGCCGCCGTGCGCCTGGTGCGCCAGACGGCCGGCCGGCGCAGCGTGGCCATCACCACCTGGGCCAGCTTTGCATCGATGTGGCTCATCCCGCGCATGGAGGAGTTCCAGCGCGACAACCCGGGCATCGACATCCGCATCGATGCGAGCGACGTGCAGATCGACCTGGACACCTCGGACGTGGACCTGGCGCTGCGCTACGCCATGCCCGGCGGCGCCACCCAGGGCGGCACGCGCCTGTTCGGCGAGCAACTGGCCGTGGTGGCGAGCCCCTGGCTGCTCAAAAGCGGCAAGCCCCTGCGCACGCCGGCCGACGTGGCGCAGTTCACCCTCATCGAGGCGGGCGACGCCCACCGCACGCATTATCTGGAGTACCTGAGCTGGCGCCGCTGGTTCGACGCGCGCGACCTGGCCAAGCTGCAGCCCGAGCGCTGGCTGTACTTCAACTACGCACACCAGATCGTGCAGGCCGCGCTGGCCGGCCAGGGCCTGGCGCTGGCCCGCATGCCGCTGATCGCGGACGCCCTGGCCTCGGGCGACCTGGTGGAGGTGCTGCCCGGCCACCGCATCGACTCGCCCCTGACCTACTGGCTGATGGTGGGCCCCCGCAGCGCCCAGCGCCCGGAGATCAAGGCGTTCTGCGCCTGGCTGGAGCTGCAGGCCCAGGCGACGCGCGAGGCGATTGGCGATGTGCCGGACCCGGATCTCAATGACGACCTGGACGGGGCCGATTAGCTACCAATTGAATAGCTGGCAGCGCCCCTACAGCGAGCGCTGCAGGCCCGTCAAGCCAGCGTCACCCGTGCGAATTTCCGCTTGCCCACCTGCACCACGTAGGTGCCCGCGTCGAGCTTCAGGCCCTTGTCGCTGACCACGCTGCCATCCACGCGCACGCCGCCGCCGTCGATCAGGCGGCTGGCCTCGCTGCCCGACGGCGCGAGGTTGGCCTGCTTGAGCAGCGCACCGATGCCCAGCGGCGCGCCCGACAGGCTCACCTCGGGAATCTCATCGGGCACGCCGCCCTTGCTGCGGTTGATGAAGTCCTGCTCGGCCGCCTCGGCCGCGGCCGCGCTGTGAAAGCGCGTGGTGATCTCCTTGGCGAGCATCACCTTGGCGTCCTTGGGGTTGCGCCCGCCGGCGATCTCGGCCTTGAGCGCGGCGATGTCGGCCAGGCTCTTGAACGACAGCAGCGTGTACCAGTCCCACATGAGCGTGTCGCTGATCGACAGCACCTTGGCGAACATGGTGTTGGGCTCTTCGGTGATGCCGATGTAGTTGTTCTTGGACTTGGACATCTTGTCCACGCCGTCCAGGCCCACCAGCAGCGGCATGGTGAGCACACACTGCGGCTCCTGGCCGTACTCCTGCTGCAGGTGGCGGCCCATGAGCAGGTTGAACTTCTGGTCGGTGCCGCCCAGCTCCAGGTCGCTCTTCAACGCCACCGAGTCGTAGCCCTGCATCAGCGGGTACAAGAATTCGTGCACCGAGATGGACTGCCCGGTGGTGAAGCGCTTGTGAAAATCGTCGCGCTCCATCATGCGGGCCACGGTGTACTTGGCGGCCAGCTGGATCATGCCGCTGGCGCCCAGGGGCTCGCTCCATTCGCTGTTGTAACGGATCTCGGTGCGCGCCGGGTCCAGCACCAGGCTGGCCTGGCGGTAATAGGTCTCGGCGTTGGCCTTGATCTGATCCTTGGTGAGCGGCGGGCGCGTGCTGTTGCGGCCCGAAGGGTCGCCGATCAGGCTGGTGAAATCGCCGATCAAAAAGATCACCTGGTGGCCCAGATCTTGCAACTGGCGCATCTTGTTGAGCACCACGGTGTGGCCGATGTGGATGTCGGGCGCGGTGGGGTCCAGCCCCAGCTTGACACGCAGGGGCTGGCCCGACGCTTCGGACCGCGTGAGCTTTTGGACCCACTCGTCCTGGGGCAGCAGCTCGTCGACGCCGCGCAGCGAGATTTCGAGCGCCTTTCCTACACCATCGGACACCGGGCTTGTTGTAACAGCAGATTGATTCATAAGGGTTTTTTGGGATGTCTAGACAGCGTGCGCCGCTATACTTGCGCCCACCTTGCCAAGGCGGGATTCTAGTGGGCCCGGTGTTGCGACGCCTTCATCCCGCACCCGCTACCTTGCACCTGACAGCTTGTGACTCCAGCCTCGCCCTGCTTGCGCGCGCAGCAGGGGAGTGTCATGGAGCCACGTTCACCCTGGGGATAGACCTTTGATTCATGGCTTGACCACCGCCAGCACGGCTTTGCTTGACCGGCTGTCCCACACGATTCAGAAACACCCCAAGCGCATCACCGCCGCCATTGCAGCCATCTTGCTGACAGGCGGCGGCGGAGCCTTCGCCGTGGCCTCCTTCGCGCCCGATCCGGCCGAGATGCCGGTGCGCATGGTGACGCTGCCCGTCGAATCGCTGGCCGAGAACATGGTGCTGGGCGAACTCGATGCGCCCGGCTTCTCGCTCTACCGGTCCGAGCAGGTGCGCAGCAGCGACACACCCGAATCGCTGCTGCAGCGCCTGGGCGTGGCCGATCCGGCCGCTGCCGCCTTCATGCGCGGTGACACGCCGGTCAGGCAGAACATGCTCGGCCGCACCGGCCGCGTCGTGTCGGCCGAAACCACCGACGACCACCGCCTGGTGCGCCTGACGGCCCGCTGGGTGCCGGACGACAGCGGCAACTTCCGCCGCCTGATCGTGGAGCGTGCAGGCAACAACAAATTCACCTCGCGCGTCGAGACCGCCAAGCTGACGGCCAGCAGCCGCCTGTCGGGCGGCGTCATCAACAGCTCGCTGTTCGCCGCGACCGATGCGTCCAACATCCCCGACGGCGTGGCCGTGCAGATGGCCGAGCTGTTCTCGGGCAACATCGACTTTCGCCGCTCGCTGCGCAAGGGCGACCGGTTCTCCGTGGTGTACGAAACCCTGGAGGCCGACGGCGAACCCCTGTCCAGCGGCCGCGTACTGAGCGCCGAGTTCGTCAACAACGGCAAGACCCACCAGGCCATCTGGTTCCAGGAGCCGGGCAGCAAGGGCTCGTACTACACCCTGGACGGCGAGAGCATGCGCCGCGCCTACCTGACCTCGCCCGTCGAGTTCTCGCGCGTGACCAGCGGCTTCAAGATGCGCCTGCATCCCATTTTGAAGACCTGGCGCGCCCACCTGGGCACCGACTTCGCAGCCCCCACCGGCACCGCCGTGCGCACCGTGGGCGACGGCGTGATCGAGTTCGCCGGTGTGCAGAACGGTTTTGGCAACGTGGTCTTCGTCAAGCACCGCAACCAGCACGTCACCGTGTACGCCCACCTGAGCCGCATCGACGTGCGCCAGGGCCAGTCGGTCGAACAGGGCCAGACCCTGGGCGCCGTGGGCTCCACCGGCTGGGCCACCGGCCCGCACCTGCACTTCGAGTTCCGCGTGAACGGCGTGCACCAGGATCCGCAGACCATCGTGGCCGCCAGCGACGCTGCCGCCCCGATCTCGGCTGCATCGCGCCCTGCCTTCCAGCGCCTGGCGTCCAACATGCGCGTTCAGCTGAATGCCGCAGCGCTGATCGAGCAAGCCAGCGCAGAGTGATGTGACCCCCCCTGAGTCGCCTGCGGCGCCTTCCCCCCAGTGGGACGACGCCAGCGGCCTGGCAAAGCCAGTTCCGCGGCGTCCCTGGTTGGGTCCGCGCCCATAGCAAACGCCCTCGCCCGTTCGCAGGCCTTCCCATGAGCACCACCACCAACGAGCTGTACATCGGCCTCATGTCGGGCACTTCGCTCGATGGCATCGACGGGGTGCTGGCCGATTTTTCGGGGTCGCGCATGGTGGTCACGCACCACGCCAGCGCGGGCTTTGGCCCCGAGCTTCGGGCCGAGCTGCTGGCGCTCAATACCTCTGGCAACGACGAGCTCCACCGCGCCGCGCTGGCGGGCAATGCGCTGTCGCGCGCGTATGCCGGGGTGGTGCACACGCTGCTGGCGCAGAGCGGCCTGCCCGCCACCGCCATATGCGCCATCGGTGCCCACGGGCAGACGGTGCGCCACCGCCCGCAGGAGTTCGATGGCACCGGCTACACGCTGCAGCTGGGCAGCCCGGCCCTGCTGGCCGAGCGCACGGGCATTGCAGTGGTGGCGGACTTTCGCAGCCGCGATGTGGCGGCGGGTGGCCAGGGGGCGCCGCTGGTGCCGGCGTTTCACCAGGGCGTGTTCGGCCGGCCCGATGAAACGGTGCTGGTGCTCAACATCGGCGGCATCTCCAACCTCAGCGTGCTGGGCGCCGATGGCAGCGTGCTCGGCTTCGACTGCGGCCCGGGCAACGCGCTCATGGACCACTGGTGCCAGCAGCACACGGGCCAGCCGTACGATGCAGGCGGGGCCTGGGCGGCCAGCGGGCAGGTGCTGCCGGGCCTGTTGGCATCGCTGCTGCAGGAGCCGTTCTTGCACAAGTCTGCGCCCAAGAGCACCGGGCGCGACCTGTTCAACCCCCGCTGGCTGGAGACGCACCTGCACGCCTTGGCGGACGCCCGGCCTGTGGATGTGCAGGCGACCTTGACCGAATTCACCGCTACCGCATGCCAGATGAGCGCAAGCAGCTATCAAAAAGATAGTAAATCGCTGGCGGTGTGCGGCGGCGGCGCACTCAACGCCCGCCTCATGGCCAGGCTGCAGGCCCTGTGCCCCGGCCTGCGCGTGGTGGCCACCGATGCGCTGGGCCTGCCTGCCCTGCAGGTGGAGGCCGCCGCGTTCGCCTGGCTGGCCCGCCAGGCGGTCACGGGCCAGCCGGGCAACCTGTCGAGCGTGACCGGCGCAGCAGGGCCCCGCGTGCTGGGCGCCATGTACCCGGCATAGCAGCCCGCCATGGGCCTGCGCGGCGGGTGCCGCTGCAGGCGCAGTGCCCCGCCCCTTCGTTTCAGCCCGGCTCTGCCGCGTCCGCCGACGCCGCCGCCCGGCTGCTGGCCTTGTCGTGCGGCGACAGCTGCCAGAAGATGCCGGCCGACGCCACGGTGATCAGCCCCATGCACACAAAGGTGGCCTGGAACGCCGCCAGCGCCTGCCCTGCGGCACCCGCCGGAAAGACGTTGGTGAAGGCCGCCAGCACCGCGCCAGCCGACGCCACGCCCATGCCCATGGCGACCATCTGCACCATCGACAGCAGGCTGTTGCCACTGCTGGCCATGGCGTGCTCCAGGTCCTTGAGCGTGACGGTGTTCATGGCCGTGAACTGCAGCGAGTTGACCGCGCCGAACGCCGCCAGCTGCACGATGTGCACCCACAACGGCTGTGCGGGGCTCGCCAGCCCGAAGCTCGCCATGGTGAGCCCCACCAGCAGCGTGTTGACCACCAGCACGCGTCGGTAGCCGAAGCGGGTGATGAGCGGCGTGGTGAAGCGCTTCATCGACATGCCGGCCATGGCCACGGGCAGCATCATCATGCCGGCCTGCATGGGCGAATACCCCATGCTCACCTGCAGCAGCAGCGGGATCAAGAACGGCATGCACGAGCTGCCCAGCCGCGAAAACAGATTGCCCAGCAGACCGATGCGCAGCGTGTCCACCGTGAACAGGCTGGGCGAGAACAAGGGGTCCGGCTTGCGCGCGGCGTGCAGCCAGTACGCCACCAAGCTGGCGAGGCCGAAGATCATCAGCACCAGCACGCTGGCCTGGCGCAGGCCCATGCTCGCCAGGCCGTCCAAGGCGAGCGAGAGCGACACCATGCCGAACGCGAGCATCAGGTAGCCCGACAGGTCGAAGCGCGCGACGAAGGTGACCGGCCCGCCGGGCATGAAGCGCAGCGTAGCCAGGCAGCCCACGATGCCCACCGGCACGTTGATGAGAAAGATCCAGTGCCAGGACGCGACCTCCACCAGCCAGCCGCCCAGCGTGGGCCCGATGAGCGGCCCGATCAGCCCCGGGATGGCCACGAAGCTCATCGCCTGCAGGAACTGCTCGCGCGGGAAGGTGCGCAGCACCACCAGCCGCCCCACCGGCAGCAGCAACGCCCCGCCCAGCCCCTGCACCACGCGCGCGGCCACCAGTTGGCTCAGGTTCTGCGCCAGCGCGCAGAACACCGAGCCCAGCACGAACAGCACGATGGCCGCCAGGTACACGCGGCGGGAGCCGAAGCGGTCGGCCACCCAGCCCGACGCCGGGATCAGCATGGCCATCGCCAGCGAGTAAGCCACCACCACCGACTGCATGCGCAACGGGCTCTCGCCCAGGCTGCGCGCCATGGCGGGCAAGGCGGTGTTGACGATGGTGGCGTCCAGCGTCTGCATGAAGAAGCCGACGGCGACCAGCCACAGCAGCAGCTTCAGCGACTGCGGTGAAGGCGTCGGCATGGGTGCCGGCATCGGCGTGGTGGACGGTGTCGGGGGCGAGGATGGCTGCTGCATGGACGGCTCACAAGATCGTTGGCAGGCGTGGCGCTGACAGTGACTGCATATTCAGGTGGGCGCCAACGAAAAAGCCGCCCGAAGGCGGCTTGTGTCGTCGGCAGGGCAGCTATCGCAGTGCCCTGCTGGCATGCCCGTGCATCGATCAGGCAGAGAAGCTGGAGCCGCAGCCACAGGTGGTGGTGGCGTTCGGGTTCTTGATCACGAACTGCGCACCCTGCAGGTCTTCCTTGTAGTCGATCTCGGCGCCCACCAGGTACTGGTAGCTCATGGCGTCGATCAGCAGCGACACGCCATTCTTGGTCATGGTGGTGTCGTCTTCGTTGGTGATCTCGTCGAAGGTGAAGCCGTACTGGAAGCCGGAGCAACCGCCACCCTGCACGAACACGCGCAGCTTCAGGTCAGGGTTGCCTTCTTCGGCGATCAGGTCCGCCACCTTGGCCGCTGCGCTGTCCGTGAACAGGATGGGGGCTGGCATTTCGGTCTGGATGTTGTCGGCAACTGCGCTCATGGGGTGTCCTTCCGGTTTTCAATTTTGCGGGTAATAGTACTGCAGACCGCTCGGGAATTCAGGTCACTGCCCGTTTGACGCTAACTTCAGTGGGGGCTTTTCCTCCACCAGCACCGCCACCGGGCACATCTGCCCGGCAATCACGGCGCCCTGGTGCATCTCCAGCGCCTTGTAGTGCACGTTTCCTGTGATCTTCGCCTTGGGCTGGAGTTCCAGCAACTCGGTGGCATGCACCGGCCCCTCCACCTGGCCATTGACGATCACATGGGTGGCATGCACCGCGCCCTCGACCCGGGCGGTCTCGGAGATCACCAGGATGCTGGGCTGCTCGGGCGCTGCACGGATGTCGCCCACCACCTCGCCGTCGATGCGCATGCCTTCCACGAAGTGCACGTTCCCCTCGATCTTGGTGCCCTGCGCGATCAGGCTCTTGATGGGGGGCTGCTTTTTACGGGAAAACATGGGCAAAACTCCTGGAGAAGCACGCCGGCCCACCGGCACGGCATGCAGCAAAGATAGGGGCCGACGATACCTTGCTCAGGCGTCCTCGCGGCACGAAAACCATGGCACAAAATGCCGAACGGAGCCCCGAGACCCTTCAGGCCGAAGCGCCGGGGCCACAGGCGCCGTGCGCCCGCTCACAGGGCTCGCCGCCAAGGCAGCAGCCCTGCCCTGCATCACTCGATGGTCATGGCCTGCACCGCCCGGACCGTGCTGCCTTCCAGCACGCGCGCGGTCACGGTTTTTACCACGGCGTTGGGCGGCAGATCGAGCACGCCCTCGATGCGCCGGTACTGCTTGACCTGCACCGGCTGGCCCTGCGCTGGCTGGGTCTGCGTCCAGGGCTTGCCGTCCTGCGTGCCTGCCAGCACCAGTTCCAGCCGGCCGTTGAAGTCCGGGGCGTTGCGCGCCGCCTGGATGACCAGCACCTGCCAGCGCAGCTGCATGCCCCCCAGCACTTCGGCCTGCAGGCTGCGGATGGCCAGGCCTTCGGTCTTGGCCGCAGGGATCAGTTTTTCAAAGAAGCCCAGGTCTTCGCGCAGCGTGCGGTTGTCGGCTTCGAGCTGCCGCACCTGGGCCATCAGGTTCTCCTTGGCCGCACGTTCGGCAATCAGCAGGCTGTCCGCGGTGTGGGCCACGGTCTGCTGTTCCTGGCCGGCATCGCGCAGGCGGGTGAGTTCGGCGCGCATCTTGTTCAACTCGTCGCGGGAGATGCTGTCCAGGCCCGCGATGGACTTGCCGAACTCGAAGGCCCACAGGGCCACCGCAGCGCACAGGCCCAGAACCACGGCCAGGGCCAGCCAGCGAAACGGCCAGGGCAGCGCGCTGCGAATGGCCACCCGGGGGGCACTGATGGTCAACCGGCGGCGCAGCAAACGAAGTCGCATGGCTCAGAGCCCCTGGCACCATAGCCGCTGGCCCCGCGCGGCGCTCTGCACAGCCGCCGTCCGGGCCGCACCCACCGCGGCTTCCTCGGCGGCCACCGGGCCGATGAGCAGGCTGCGCGCTACCGCGTGGTCATTCAGGGGTTGCAACATGAGAATGGTTCGCAAGGAAAAAGGCGCACCTTAAACGAAAAAACCGCCCTGGGGCGGTTTTTTGATCTGTAAAGAGGCCCCGAAAGACCTCTTTGCAGACGCGAAGGCCACACAGGGCAGCCTTCGGGCAGAGCCGAAGCTTAACGCTTGGAGAACTGCTTGGCGCGGCGTGCGGAGTGCAGACCGACCTTCTTACGTTCCACTTCGCGGGCATCGCGCGTCACGAAGCCGGCTTGGCTCAGTGCGGGCTTGAGCGTCGCGTCGTAGTCGATCAGGGCGCGGGTGATGCCGTGGCGGGCAGCGCCGGCCTGGCCGGATTCACCACCACCGTGCACATTGATCTGGATGTCGAAGGTCTCGACATGGTTGGTCAGTGCGAGCGGTTGCTTGGCGATCATGATCGAGGTTTCGCGGCCGAAATAGGACTGGATGTCCTTGCCGTTCACCGTGATCTTGCCAGTGCCTTTTTTCAGAAACACGCGGGCGACGCTGGACTTGCGACGGCCGGTGCCATTGTTCCATTCACCAATCATCTCAAGGCTCCTTAGATTTCCAGAGCCTTGGGCTGCTGGGCGGTGTGGGGATGCTCTGCACCGCCATACACCTTGAGTTTCTTGATCATTGCGTAGCCAAGGGGACCCTTGGGCAGCATGCCCTTGACAGCCTTTTCCAGCGCACGGCCAGGGTGCTTGGCTTGCATGTCGCGGAAGTTCGTGGCCGTGATACCGCCGGGGTAACCCGAGTGGCGGTAGTACACCTTGTCCAGGGACTTGGTGCCGGTGACCTTGAGCTGGGCGGCGTTGATGATGACGATGAAGTCACCGGTATCGACGTGAGGCGTGTAAATGGCCTTGTGTTTGCCGCGCAAACGGAGAGCAACTTCGCTGGCTACTCGTCCGAGGACCTTGTCGGTCGCGTCAATCACAAACCACTCGTGCACGACCTCAGCGGGCTTGGCGCTGAAAGTAGTAGTCATGAGTTTCTCTCTATGAAGAGGGTTTGGCGGGTCCTTTTCCACGGTCGGTGCTTCTCTGAAGGAAGCCTCTTAGGTGGCAATGAATCTCCGCCGCGGGACCACAAAAGCGCTGCGAAGCCCTCGATTATACGAATTTACGCCTGATGGGCGCAAGCGGCCGTTGCGGCTTCATGGCACCAGGGCCACCACCGCCCCTGCCCCGCCTCAGTTGGGCGTCTGGCGGCGGCGCTGTTCTTCGGCCTCGTAGCGGCGCCGGCTCTCCACGCAGATGGGGTGGGCGGCGTGCGTCGGCTTCTGGCATTCCTGGTGAATGCACATCGGCCGCGCGAGGAAGTTGGCGTCCGCGCAGCTCTCCTGGGGCGACTGCGCCCGGGGCGGCTGCGGGCGGGGCCTGGGCTCGGCCACCACCGGTGGCGGCGGGGGTGCGGGCTCCTCCTGCACGACGATGGGGGCCGGCGCAGGCTCTGCCACGGGGCGCTTGGGCGTGCGTGCCGGCTTGGTCGCAGGTGTCGATGCCGCCGCGGCCGCAGGCGTGGGTGCAGCCGCCGGTGCAGAAGCGGCCGCGGCCACTGCCGCAGCACTGGCCGCGGCGTCCGATGCGGCCGGCTCGGCGGCCGGGGCTGGCGCAGGGTCGGTCAGGGCAGCGTCGACCACCGCCGGGGCGGCGGGCTCGGCCATCTCGGTGATGATGTCGTCCTTGGGGGGCTTGTCGCTCCGGGCCCAGCGCAGGCCGCCCGCAGCGGCCACCACGGCGAAGACGGCCACCGCCAGCCACGCCACGATGGGCACACGCCGGCCCTTCCTGGCGGGCTTGGCCGCGGCGCGCGCACCGGCGTCCCGCTCGGCCGCAGGCTTGCCATGACCCTGCTCGCCCATGCTGCGGTAGGTGGCAGGGTCGTCGTAGCGCGAGTCATCGGTCGCCACGCTGTCGCCCGCGTCGATGAACACCGTGTCGGCCGCATCGGCGGCCACGGTGTCGGGCCCCAGCATCACGGTATCGCCACCCAGATCGGCATGGGCGTTGGCGTTGGCATGGGCATGCGCTTGGATGCCCGCGACCTCAGCGGCCAGCGGGACTGGCGGCGCGGCGGGGGCCTGCGCCGCACGCGGGGTCTGCGCCTGCAGCTCGCTCACGGCCTGTGCCGCCGACGTCACATCCACCGTGGGGGTGAGCAGCCCCGGGCCGGGCCGGTCGGCCGGCTCCACCCAGATGTCGCCCAGGTCGGCCCTGAAATCGAAATGCTCACTGCCCTCCGGGGCGGTGGTCATCTCCATGATCTGCAGGAACTCGTCGATGTTCTGCGGCCGGTCTGCAGGGCGCAGCGCCAGCGACTTGGCGATGGCCGCGACGAAGGGCGCGGAATACTCCACCCCGAATTGGCGCTTGACGGTCCTGGCCACGCGGGAGAACGACACCATGCGGTCGCGGATGGAGCGCAGCGTGGCCGGCAGGGGCGTGTCGTTGCACAGGCAGCCGTGCATCACGGCGGCCAGCGAATACAAATCGCTCCACGGGCCCTGGCGCAGCTCCTCGTCGCCATCGGAATATTGCTCGATGGGGGCGTAGTTCACCTTGAGCACGGCGGTGTGCTTGCGGTCCTGGTCGTTGATGGCGTGCCGGGCGGCGCCCAGGTCCAGCAGCACCGGCGGGCCGTTGTCCTGCAGGAAGATGTTGTCCGGCGAGATGTCGCGGTGCAGCGTCTTGCCCTCGTGCAGCACGCGCAGGGCGCCCAATATGGACCACAGCAGCTTGCGCAGCCAGGCCTCGGACGGGGGCGTGCGCATCTGGGCGCGGGCCTGCTTGAAGGTCATGCCGGTATAAAGCGGCATCACCATGTAGGCGGTGTTGTTGGCCTCCCAGAAGCGGAAGACCTTGACCAGCGAGGGGTGGTCGAACTGCGCGAGCAGCCGCGCCTCCCCCACGAACGACGCCAGCCCGGCCCGGAAGGTCTGCTGGTCGGACGACGACCGCACCCACAGCGACTGCCCCTCGGAGCGCCCTGCCAGCGCGGACGGCATGTATTCCTTGATGGCCACGGCCCGGTGCAGCGAGTGGTCGAAGGCCTTGTAGACCATGCCGAACCCGCCCACCCCCAGCAGCCCCAGGATCTCGAACTCGGCCAGCCGGGTACCGGGCGGCAGCGCATCCGTGTGGCTGATACCGCTGGCAGGGGCAGAGGCGGGGCTGGAGACTGCGTTCATGTTGAAGAGTGCGTGGCGTGCATGCGTGCTTGCATCGGCAACGCCGTGAGGTCAAGGCGGTTGCAGTTGGAATGATGAAGCATGCGGTTACGGTTGCTGAAACAAAAGGCTTTCTGTCTGCAAAAAACATCACGCTTGGGCAAACCACCCGATTGTGCCGCGCCCGGCCACCCCGCACCACCGGCACGCCATGACGATACGTCATCGGGCCATGACTTCGCTGGGTGGTAGCCCGCGGACAGTCCTCCCCCTGCCGGCCGCCGCCTGCACAATCGTGCCGCCGGTACCCGCACCCGTTACCATTGGACATGTTCAGTTATCGCCACGCCTTCCATGCAGGCAATCATGCCGACGTGCTCAAGCACACGGTCCTGATCGCCGCCCTGCAGTACCTTATCGAAAAAGACGCGGCCCTGACCGTGCTGGACACCCATGCCGGCGCCGGGCTGTACCGGCTCGATGGCGACTACGCCAACACCAGCGGCGAAGCGGCAGACGGCGTGATCCGCCTGTTCGCGCCCGAGGCCCCGGCCCTCACCCCCGCCCTGCAGGCCTATGTGGACCTGATCCGCGGGTTCAACCAAGGCAACGCGCTCAGGGTCTACCCGGGCTCTCCGTTCATCACCCAGCGCCTGTTGCGCGACCACGACAAGCTCAAGCTGTTCGAGCTGCACCCGACCGACCTGCGCTCGCTGGCGGGCAACGTGGCCCAGCTCGAAGCGGGCCGCCAGGTGGCCGTGCTGCATGAAGACGGGTTCGAAGGCATCAAGAAATTCCTGCCCCCACCGGCCCGCCGCGCTTTGGTGCTGTGCGATCCCAGCTATGAAATCAAGAGCGACTACTCCAAGGTGCTCGACATGGCGGCAGACTCGCTCAAGCGCTTTGCCACCGGCACCTATGCCGTCTGGTACCCCATCATCCCGCGCCCCGAGGCGCACGACCTGCCCCGCCGCCTGAAAACCATGGCCACCAAGGCCGGCAAGAGCTGGCTGCACGCCACGCTCACGGTCAAGTCCAGCAAGATCACCAGCGATGCCGCGGGCGACACCAAACGCCCCGGCCTGCCGGCCAGCGGCATGTTCCTGATCAACCCGCCTTTCACGCTGAAGGCCGCGCTGAAAACCGCGCTGCCCCAGATGGTGGAACTGCTGGCGCAGGACAAGCACGCAACCCACACGCTCGAATCCGGAGGGTAGGACCGCCCATTGGGCCGGCGCCTGCGGCGCCGTTTCTCAAAGACTCCGTGGAGCAACCCGGGTGGCCCGGCCCGGCCGGGTCGGCGCTGACACTGTGCCAAAGGGCAGCTGCCCGCCGAGACGGCGGACCGTGCGTGCACCCCTTTCGGTGGGCTATGGCGCCGGGCAGTCGCGCTCCCCGTCGTCCAGCGCGAACAGCTCCACGGGCTTGAGGCCCAGCCCCACCATGCCCAGCACCTCGGCCGCGCCGCGGCTGAGGTCGATGACGCGCTTGCGGGTGTGGGGGCCGCGGTCATTGATGCGTACCACCACCGAGCGCCCCGTGGCCTGACTGCGCACGCATACCAGCGAGCCAAACGGCAGCGTGGGGTGGGCGGCGGTCAGGGCCTTCATGTCGAACAGCTCGCCGCTGGCGGTGCGCCGCTTGTGGAACTTGGCGCCGTACCACGACGCGAGCCCCACCTCATCGGCCGACAACTCCAGCTGCGCGCCCGGGACGATCAGCGGCACGATCAGCGGCGCATCGGCCGGGGGACGCTCGGGACGAACCGGGTCGATCAGCATGGCCTCACCCGGCACGCTCAGCAGGTTGGGCGCCAGGGCATCGGCCTCCGCTGAAAACCCCTGCGCCCACACCGGCGCCGGGCCGCACAGCGCCGCCAGAGCGACCACGCCACCGAGCACCGGCACGGCCAGCAACGCGTGCGGCCATCGCCGGCGCCACAGCCCGGCGACCGCGGACCACGGGCTCTTGTGCAGCAGCGCGGCGCGGTGCCCGTGCCGCATCAGATCCCCAGCCTGCGGCAAATCTCCAGGGTCGCAGCGCTCTGGTTCATGGTGTAGAAATGCAGCGCCGGCACGCCGGCACTGCGCAACCGGTCGCACAGGTCGGTCACCACATCCAGGCCAAAGGCCCTGATGCTTGCCGTGTCATCGCCGAAAGACTGCAGGCGCAGCCGGATCCAGCGCGGGATCTCGGCGCCGCAGGCATCCGAGAAGCGCATCAGCTGCGTCGAGCTGCCGATCGGCATGATGCCCGGCACCACAGGCACCTCGGCGCCCAGGCGCTTGGTCTCTTCCACGAACCGGAAGTACGCGTCGCTGTTGTAGAAATACTGGGTGATGGCGGAATCCGCCCCCGCGCGGACCTTGGCCACATACGCCTTCAGGTCTGACTCGGGCGACCGGGCCTGCGGGTGCACCTCGGGATAGGCCGCCACCTCGATCTGGAAATCGCGCCCCGTCTCTGCACGGATGAAGGCCACCAGGTCGCTGGCGTACTGGAACTCGCCACCGGCACCGTAGCCGCTGGGCAGATCGCCCCGCAGGGCCACCAGGCGCTTCACGCCCATGGCCTTGAGCTGGGCGAGCTCCTCGCGCACCGACTGGCGCGTGGCGCCGATGCACGAGAAGTGCGATGCGGCGCTCACGCCTTCGGCCAGGATCTCGCGCACCGTGCCGAACGTGCCCTCTTGCGTGGAGCCGCCCGCGCCATAGGTCACCGAGCAAAAGTCCGGGTGCAGCGCGTACAGCTGCTGGCGCGCGGCCCGCAGCTTCTCTGCGCCCTCGGGCGTCTTGGGGGGAAAGAACTCGAAGCTCACCGGAAAGCCGGTGCCTTGTGCGCTGGCAGCATTCATGCAGCAGCCCTCCTCGCAGAAACAAAAAATTCTCGATTGCCGTCGCCACCGTCGATCGCGCTGGGGAGCCAGTCGCTCACCGTCAGCCCGACGTCGGCGCAGCAGTCGCGGATGCGCTGTTCGACCACCGCGTACAGGGACTCGTCCCGCACGATGCCGCCCTTGCCCACCTGGCCCGGCTGCAGCTCGAACTGGGGCTTGACCAGCATCAGCAGCGCACCGCCCGGCTTGAGCAGCGGCACCAGGGCCGGCAGCACCAGCGTGAGCGAGATGAACGACAGATCGCCCGTGATGACGTCGAACGCGGGCGTGATGTCCACCTGCTCGAGCCCCGCCCTGCGCTGGCGCTTGGTGGGCACGATGCCTTCCGCGCGCGCGCGGGCCTTGGCAGCGCGCTCGGCCTTGAAGGCCTCGACATCCTGCTCGCGGGCGTCATCGCTGTCGTCGTATTCCTCGTCCACCTGGCCGCCGTTGCGCATCCAGGCATAGGGCGCCACGGGCTGGGTGTCGTTGTCGTCGACATCGGTTTCCACGTGCTCGGAGAGCGCTTCCTCGCTCGCGTCCTGCAGCGATTGCGCCGTCATGGCGCGGGCGTTCAGCCCCTCCACGCCCACCACGCGCGGGTCGTTGCGCAGGCGCTCGTGCAACTGGCCATGGCCCACATCCACGCCGATGACCTGGGCGGCGCCGTGCTGCAGCAGGCAGTCGGTAAAGCCGCCGGTGCTCTGGCCCACGTCCAGGCAGCGCAGCCCGGTCACCGCCAGGCCCGTGGCCTTGAGCGCCCCTTCCAGCTTCAGGCCGCCGCGCGAGAGGTACTTGGCCTCGGCGCCGTCCAGCAGCTCGACCAGGGCGATCTCGGGAATGTCGTCGCCGTTCTTGGCCACCTTCTGCCAGGGCATGCCCGGCGACAGGCGCCACTGCACGCCCGCGGCAATGAGCCGCTGGGCCTGGGACCGGGTCGCTGCGTGCCCGCGCTCTACCAAATACACATCTGCGCGCATCGCGCCCGTCCTTCTTATGAATAAAAATAGCCGCTACCGCTTGCTCAGCAAGCGCTACCAGCTATATTTTGTATAGCAAACTCACGTGAATCCAGCACTGGCCACTGATACGGCAAGCAGCTACGCTGTGTGCCAGGAGGCGACCCGTGTGATGCCAGACGGCGCCTTGCTGCAGGCAATGCAACAAAGCTGCAAAGCATCAACCCGTCGCTCGACAGCCTGGCTGGCCCGCCCCAGAGCCCAGCGCCTGGCGGAGCTCAGCGCAGACCGGGCCCACGCGCTGGCGCCCCCAGCGCGCAGCGCCCTACTGTGATCAATACCGGTACGTGTCAGGCTTGTAAGGGCCTTGCTTGGCCACGCCGATGTAGGCAGCCTGCGTATCGGTCAGCTCGGTCAGCTGCGCACCCACCTTCTTCAGGTGCAGGCGGGCGACCTTCTCGTCCAGGATCTTGGGCAGCACGTACACCTTGCCGGCTTCGTAGTCGCCTTGCTTGGTGAACAGCTCGATCTGGGCGATCGTCTGGTTGGCGAACGAGCTGCTCATCACGAAGCTCGGGTGACCCGTGGCGCAGCCCAGGTTCACCAGGCGGCCCTTGGCCAGCAGCGTGATGCGCTTGCCGTCCGGGAAGATCACGTGGTCGACCTGGGGCTTGATCTCTTCCCATTGGTACTTCTCGATCGACGCGACGTCGATCTCGTTGTCGAAGTGGCCGATGTTGCAGACGATGGCCTCGTTCTTCATCGCGACCATGTGCTCGTGGCGGATCACGTCCTTGTTGCCGGTCGTGGTCACGAAGATGTCGGCCTTGTCGGCAGCGTATTCCATGGTCACGACCTTGAAGCCTTCCATCGCGGCCTGCAGGGCGTTGATGGGGTCGATCTCGGTCACCCACACCTGGGCGCGCAGGGCGGCGAGCGCCTGGGCGCAGCCCTTGCCCACGTCGCCATAGCCGGCCACCACGGCGACCTTGCCGGCGATCATCACGTCGGTGGCGCGCTTGATGCCGTCCACCAGGGATTCGCGGCAGCCGTACAGGTTGTCGAACTTGCTCTTGGTGACCGAGTCGTTCACGTTGATCGCGCGGAACAGCAGCGTGCCCTTGGCGGACATCTCGTTCAGGCGGTGCACGCCGGTGGTGGTCTCTTCAGTCACGCCGATGATCTCGGCCGACTTGCGGCTGTACCAGGTCGCGTCTTCGGACAGCTTCTTGCGGATGGAGGCGAACAGGATGCGCTCTTCTTCGCTGGCGCCGTTGCCGGCCACCAAAGATGCATCCTTCTCGGCGCGCTGGCCCAGGTGCATCAGCAGCGTGGCGTCGCCGCCGTCGTCCAGGATCATGTTGGGGCCTTCGCCCGGCGTGCCCTTGGCACCGAAGTCGAAGATGCGGTGGGTGTAGTCCCAGTAGTCTTCCAGCGACTCGCCCTTGACGGCGAACACCGGCGTGCCGCCCGCAGCGATGGCGGCGGCAGCGTGGTCCTGCGTGGAGAAGATGTTGCAGGATGCCCAGCGCACGTCGGCGCCCAGCGACTTCAGGGTCTCGATCAGCACGGCCGTCTGAATGGTCATGTGCAGCGAGCCGGTGATGCGGGCGCCCTTCAGGGGCTGGGCGGCAGCGAATTCCTCGCGGATCGCCATGAGGCCGGGCATCTCGGTCTCGGCAATGGCGATTTCCTTGCGGCCCCAGGGGGCCAGGCCGATGTCGGTGATGACACAGTCGGTGTTGACGGGTGCGTTGACGCGTGCGTTCATGATGGTTTGCTCCAAAGCATGTTTGAAAAAACCACTGGTCGGGGATTGCCTGGGCTCACCACGCGAGAAGTGGTTGAGCGTCGTTGCTGGATGACTCCGAGCCTCACGCCCCGCCTGTGCTGGGGACGCTGCAACGCTCCTCGGATCGGCGGATTATAAAAGCAAGTGCGGTAGCGCGACCAGAGCAGCGCGGCCCACCCCGGCGCAAACCTGGCAGCATTGCGCCCCGCACATGCCCCGCACACGCCCTGCAGACCGCAGAATCAGGCAGCCCTGCGCCTGGCGGGCGCCAGCGTTGCAGGCCCTGCGGCCGCACCGCCGCAAGCGCCGCAGCGGACACCGTTAAAATCCCGCGATTCGGGCGCATGCGCCTGCCGCGCCGCCAGCCGCAGAGCCCTGCCGCAGCGAGCCTCGACTCCCCCTTCTGGAACCCCCTGTGTCCTACGCCCCCGAAACCCGGCGCCGCCGTACCTTTGCCATCATTTCCCACCCCGATGCGGGCAAGACCACGCTGACCGAAAAGCTGCTGCTGTTCTCGGGCGCGATCCAGATCGCCGGCGCCGTCAAGGGCCGCAAGGCCAGCCGCCACGCCACGTCGGACTGGATGGAGATCGAAAAGCAGCGCGGCATCTCGGTGGCCTCGTCGGTCATGCAGATGCTGTACCGAGAGCACGTGATCAACCTGCTCGACACACCCGGCCACAAGGACTTCTCGGAAGACACCTACCGCGTGCTCACGGCCGTGGACTCGGCCCTGATGGTGATCGACGCGGCCAACGGCGTGGAAGCGCAGACGCGCCGCCTGATCGAGGTCTGCCGCCAGCGCGACACGCCCATCATCACGTTCGTGAACAAGATGGACCGCGAAGTGCGCGACCCGCTGGACATCATGGACGAAGTGGAGCGCGAACTGGGCATGCCCTGCTGCCCCATGACCTGGCCCGTGGGCCAGGGCAAGGCCTTCGGCGGCATCATCAACCTGCGCACCAAGACCATGACGGTGTTCGAGTCCGGCAGCGAGCGCCGCCCGCAGGACTTCGAGGCCATCCCCCTGTCCGATGAGACCACGCTGCGCGCACGCTTCGGCGCCGAGTTCGATGCCGCGCTCGAAAGCATGGAACTGGCCGTGGGCGCATCGCCCGCGTGGGACCACGAGGCCTTCCTGGCCGGCAAGCTGACCCCCGTGTTCTTCGGCTCCGGGGTGAACAACTTCGGGGTGATGGAGGTGCTGGACGCCCTGGTCGACATGGCCCCTCCTCCCGGCCCGCGCGTGAGCACGCTGCAGGTGAACAAGCAGCCCGTGGTCAAGACCATCCAGCCCGAGGACGAGGGCTTCGCCGGCGTGGTCTTCAAGGTGCAGGCCAACATGGACGCCAACCACCGCGACCGCATCGCCTTCGTGCGCGTGGCCTCCGGCAAGTACACGCCCGGCATGAAGCTCAAGGTGCAGCGCAGCGCCAAGGAACTGCGCCC
Organism: Acidovorax sp. NPDC077693; assembly: GCF_044542805.1. Classification (NCBI taxonomy): domain Bacteria; kingdom Pseudomonadati; phylum Pseudomonadota; class Betaproteobacteria; order Burkholderiales; family Comamonadaceae; genus Acidovorax; species Acidovorax sp. NPDC077693. The sequence goes on from NZ_JBITVD010000022.1 coordinate 36,943, forward strand.
GACATCGGTCGTGACCTTCATGTCGCAGCGCCGCGAGGCCGTCGAAGAGGCCTACGCGGGCGACATCATCGGCTTTACCACCCACGGCGGAGTACAGCTGGGCGACACCATCACCGATGGCGCCAACCTGCAGTTCACCGGCCTGCCGTTCTTCGCACCGGAAATGTTCATGACCGTGGTGCTCAAGAACCCGCTGCGCACCAAGCAGCTCCAGCAGGGCCTGGCCCAGCTGGGCGAAGAAGGCGCCATCCAGGTCTTCAAGCCCGACGCCGGCGGCAACATGCTGCTGGGCGCCGTGGGCCAGCTGCAGTTCGAAGTGGTGCAGCACCGCCTGAAGGCCGAATACGACGCCGACGTGCGGCTGGAAGGCTGCCAGTACACCGGCGCGCGCTGGATCACGGCCGACAACGCAGCCGACCTGCGCGCCTTCACCGACGCCTACCCGCTGCGCCTGGCGCACGATGCGGCGGACACGCTGGCGTACCTGTGCACGTCTCCGTATGACGTGCGCTTGGCGCAGGAGCGGTTTCCGAAGATTCATTTTCATCCGCTGCGGGAGCATGCGGGGTTGGCTTTGCAGGCAGCAAACTGAGCGAAGACGCAAACGCATGATGAAACAGTCTCTCGCGCAGGCTACCCATCCGGGTAACAACCTCGACGCCATCCGTATCGTCGCAGCCACCATGGTGCTGTTCAGCCACCATCACGCTCTCACCGGCCAGATGGAGCCATCGTTCTTCGGCATCCACAGCATTGGCGGGTTGGCCGTCACGATCTTCTTTGTCATCAGCGGCTATCTGGTCAACGCCAGTTGGCAGAGAGATCCTCATCTGTGGCGCTTCGCGCTACGACGGGTTCTGCGCATTTGGCCAGCGCTAACGGTAGTGCTGGTGCTGACGGCCTATGGTCTCGGCACGCTGATCACGAAGTTACCCGCCGTGGAGTACGTGACACACCGAGCCACCGCCGACTACCTGCAAGGGTTATGGATGAAAATTCATTTTGTCCTCCCAGGGGTGTTTGAGGACAACCCTTACCGTAGTGGCGTCAATGGTTCGCTATGGACAATTCCTATCGAGGTACGTTGCTACATCGTTCTGGGTCTGATGGGAGTGCTGGGACTGCTCAGGTACCGCCCTGTTCTCCTACTGAGCGTGATTTTCTACATGGCGTGGTTTCTGACGCGCAGCAATGCCGACGTAACAGGCGCTGTCAACTACACGCGAGAACTGGGCGCCTTCTTTTTGGCAGGCGCTGCGCTGTATACACTGGAGCCGTACTGGCGCCGCCGGCCTGCAACCTGGGCCGCCATCATCGCCGTGGCAGTCGCCATTGCCTGGGCGGCTAACTGGCGGCATACCGCTTTGCTGATCGGCTTGCCATTCCTGATCGTGTTTGTTGGCACGAGTGCCACGCCCGTCATCCGGCGCGCAGGGCGCTGGGGGGATCCATCCTATGGGATTTATCTCTATGCCTTTCCTATTCAGCAGACTGTTATTCAGTACGCTTGGCCACAAGCTGGGTTCACAGGCACGTTATGCCTGGCTTTGCTGCTGACAGTGCTTGCCGCCTATGCCAGTTGGTATTGGATCGAAAAGCCTGCGCTGGCCTTCAAGCCACGCAAATCTGCCAATCCATTGGTACGTACCGAAACCTCTGCATGACCTCCCCTATGGCATTCCAGCGAATTCTTACCCGCCCTGGCGCCACGGCAATCGCCACCATGCTGCTACTGGCATGCGGTGCGCTACTGCGATTCCATCATCTAGGGGATTTCAGTTTTTGGGACGATGAGCTGTTTTCCGTCAGCAACGTCGTACGTGCGGGGCCGTGGAACGGCCCGCTGTTGGCTGAACGAAGCATGGCGCACTTGGAGATTTCCGACAGTTTCTGGACATGGAAGCTGGCGGATCCACATCCACCGCTCTACGAAATGCTCTTGGTTCCCTGGATTGCACTGTGGGGAATGTCCGAATTCGCCGTACGCAGTCTCAGCGCAGCCTTCGGCATCCTGACGATGCTGTCAGCGCTTGCATTGCCACGCAGCATCACACCACCAACGCGCCTGGTGTATTTGATGCTGCTGGCAATGTCGGGCTGCTTACTGATCTACAGTCAGGAAGCGCGTAACTACGCGCTCAGCGCCTGCCTGTGTGCCTGGATGCTGGTGTGCCTACTGCGGGATATGGAGTACGCCCCCGAGCGATTGAAGGAAGGCCGTGTCTCCATCGGACTGCTGATCCTTGGCGGTATGCTGGCTTTCACGCACTATTACGGCTTGGTGTTCGCGTGCAGCATCGCGTTCTACCTGCTGACGCAGGTGCGCAGCGTGGCAGCTTTCGTGCGCCTGTCTTGGCGCTGGTTGGCGGCGTTGGCAACCACGTTCATATACATTGGTCTGGGCTGGGTGGGCATTCTCACCAAGCTGAATGCAGCACCACCCGAGCCGCTGTCGTTTGCCATGTCATTCAAGCGCAACGTCCTTGGACTGCTGCGCGATTTTTACCCTGCAGCAGTCGGTACTACTGCGTTCTGGGTATTCATGCTGCTGGGACTGGTCGGGATTTGCGCTTATCTGCATAAACGCCCCTCCCCAAGCCTACGCGCAGCCATTCTTATGATTACGGGTGTGCTGTTGCTGTTTTTTGTGGTGCAAGTCATCGGCACGCGACGCGCTGAGTTCATCCATGAGCGCTACATGATTTTCATGGTGCCCGGATGCCTGCTGCTGGTCTCACTTTTCACGCAACTGCCTGGCTGGCCCAAGGTGGCTGCGGGGCTGCTGGTGATCGCATTGCTACCCGCAGGATTGGGCGTGTGGCAGCAATCACCCAAGCCTATTGGCTTCGGGGATTGGCGCGGTGGAGCGGCACTGGTTTCCAACCTTTACCGGCCTGGCGACGTGATCCTGGTGCCCATGGATCAGCCCGTGCTAATGACCTACTTCCAGCATTACCTGAAAGACCACATTCCTATGGAAGAGCTTGAGCGCAACATGGTGGGCGGACGCCCGATTGCGACGCTGGTGGAGCAGGTGCGCCAACGTGAACGCCTTCCTAACCGCGTCATCATCTTCAGCCATTACGCATTCAGAAACACAACGAGCGCGGTACTGCAGCAGTTGCAAACGGAGCTGCATTGCAAGCCCGGGCCTCTTCAATCGGCCCAGGCCATTCACGTGATTGAAGTTGCTTGCGGTGAAAGCACAGCCACAACGCGGTGAAAGCACTTTTTACGCGGCTCATTGCGACCACTGCATAACATTCAATGCCATGAAAAAGCTCATCTCTATTGTGGTGCCTGCCTACAACGAGGAGCAGGTGCTTCCGCTGTTTCATGTACGCATTGACCAAGTCATCACCTCCCTGGATCGCTATGACTGGGAGATCGTGTTCGTCAACGACGGCAGCAAGGACGGCACGCAGCGCCTGATCGAGGAATTGCAAACGCGCGATCCGCGCATCTCCAGCGTCAACCTGTCGCGCAACTTCGGTAAGGAACCCGCCATGACCGCGGGTTTGGAGCATGCGCGCGGCGACGCCGTGGTCGTGATTGATGCAGACCTCCAGGATCCACCCGAACTGATAGAGCAGTTTTTACAAGCATGGGAGGATGGTTTTGACATCGCCTATGCAGTTCGCACCCATCGCGATGGAGAAACCTGGCTGAAAAAAGCAACCGCCGCGCGCTTTTACCGGGTGATGGGCAAGGTGTCGAACGTTCAAATACCAGCAGACACTGGAGACTACCGCCTGATGAGCCGCCGCACAGTCGATGCCCTGCTGAAGTTACGTGAACACCATCGCTTTATGAAAGGGCTGTTCGCCTGGGTGGGATTTCCCTCCAAAGCCATCGAATATCGGCGGGACCCGCGCGCGGCCGGGATCACCAAGTTCAACTATTGGAAACTGTGGAACTTCGCGCTGGAGGGAATTACCTCCTTCACGATAGCGCCTCTCAAAGTGGCTACCTATTTGGGAATTCTGATCTCGATGTTCGCCTTCTTCGCGGGCACATGGATCACGCTCAAAACCCTGCTGCGCGGGGATCCTGTAGCGGGGTACCCCACCCTGATCGTCACGATGCTGTTCCTCGGTGGTGTCCAGTTGCTGTTCATCGGCATTCTGGGAGAGTATCTAGGCCGCATTTACAACGAAACCAAGAATCGGCCACTGTATCTGGTGCAGCAGTACCGGCCGGCCACGACAGCGACGGTCGCCGAGCGCATTCAGCACCAGCAGCTTGAGCCCGACCGTCGGACATGACCAATGCCCCTTCGCCCTCCCTGCGCCAGTTTGGATGGTTTGCAGCCGCTGGCACGTTGGGTTTCATCGTAGATGCCAGTTTGCTGTACGCCACCGCTGGCTTCCTCGGGTGGTATGGAGCACGCGCTCTATCGTTCGTTGGAGCGGCCACGGCAACTTGGCTGATCAACCGCCGATGGACGTTTCGCCCGCCCGCCCCAACCTCGGATTCAACAAACTCCCGTGCGCCTGACACGCCATTGCTGCAGGAGTATGTGCAATACCTGTCATCCATGTTGGGGGGCGCAGCGCTCAACTACGGCACCTATGTAGCCGTATTGCACTACGCCAATGGCAGGGCCATTCCTTATGCACCGATATTGGGCGTCGCGGCAGGCTCCATAGCAGGCCTGTTTGCCAACTTTCTGGTCGCGCGATATTGGGTATTTCGACACAGGCCATAGCCGCGCTCCAACTTGGCGTTGCCTCAAACCCGGCAGTGCCAAAGCGTCCGCAAAGTACCCAATGTTTTCCGCACTGCACCCTTGCACCAGATCCTCCTCTGCGGGGGAAAGTAAGAACGTCCCCCATGAAAGCCATATCGTGAATCCTCTAGACCAGTGGCCTCATCATGCAAGACGGCACGTCACGGGTATGTTGACAGACATCGACGACACCCTTACCACCGACGGTGCCATCACGACTGAGGCCCTGAATGCCATTGCAGGCCTGAGGTCTGCTGGAATACCCATCATCCCCATCACCGGCCGCCCCGTCGGCTGGAGCGAACCTTTCGCACTGTCTTGGCCCGTGGACGCCATCGTGGCCGAGAACGGCGCCGTCGCGCTGATCCGGCAAGCCGATGGTTCGCTGAACAAGCTCTACCAGCAGGACGCCACCACCCGCAACGCCAACTTCGCCCGCATGCAGCAGGTATTGGCCCAGATCGAGCACGAAGTCCCCGGCGCGCGCCGCGCCGCCGACTCCGCGGGCCGCGAGTGCGACATCGCCATCGACCACAGCGAGTTCACGCAAATGCCGCAGGCGCACATTGATCAATGCGTTGCGCTGATGCAGGCCGCGGGCATGAACGCCACCGTGAGCAGCATCCACATCAACGGCTGGTACGGCACGCACAACAAGCTCGAAGGCGCGCGGTGGATCGTGCGCGAGCTGTTCGGGCGTGACCTGGATGCCGAGATCGACCAGTGGGTGTACGTGGGTGACTCCACCAACGACCAGCTCATGTTCCAGCACTTCCCGCACAGCGTGGGGGTGGCCAACATTGCGCGGTTCGTGCCGCAGCTGCAGCACCTGCCGCGGTACGTGACCGAGGGTGAACGGGGCGCGGGGTTCGCGGAAGTGGCGCGGGCCATTCTGGCAGGCCGGTGAAGCAGCGGGCTTGATGGCGACGCCTGCGGCGGGGCGTTCGTTGGATGTCGGCGGGTGCACCCTCCACACCCTCCAATATCCCCCAGGCTCCCCATTGAAGGTGCCATCCATCAAAAATGGCACCTACCGCTTGATAGACAAGCGCAAGCAGCTATTTAATTCATAGCAACCACTCTGCACATAACGTCGAGCGCAGCGCGTCAAGCCTTCAAGAAAATCTCGTGGTCCGGCGCAAAGCACGCATGCAGCGGCAGCAGCGCACCGCCCAGCGCGCGGGCATCCGAGCCGATGCTGCCCAGCTCCAGCCGGGGCGGCTGGTGCAGGCCCTCCCAGTTGTAGTCGGCCAGCGAACGGCGTGCGCCTTCGCACAGCGCCTGCAACAGCTCCGGTGCGCAAGCGCCGTCCAGCACCACGGCGTCCAGGTCGAGGAAGGCGGTGGCCGACACGATGCAGTGCGCCAGCGCCGCCGCGGCGCTGTCGATCCACGCGCGGCTGTGGACCAGCCAGGGGGCCTGCAGCACGCGCTTGTCGTAGGCGGCCATGGGGTCCAGGCCGTGGGCGCGAAAGCGCTGCTCCAGCTCCCACAGCGATGCCTGGCTGATGAGCTGCGCGGGGGCCTGGCCCGCCGGGGCGGGCGCCAGGGGCAGCGAGGCCACGGCGCCTGCGTTGCCGTGCAGGCCGCGGTGCAGGTGCGAGTTGATGACCAAGCCACCACCGATGAACGTGTCCATGAACAGGTACAGAAAGCTCGGGATGTCGCGCCCGCGGCCCTGCAGCAGCTCGGCCACGCAGGCGGCCGAGGTGTCCTTGGCAAAGCTCACGGGCAGCTCGGTCATCTGCTGCACCTGCTCGGCCAGGTCGATGTTGTTCCACGCTTCCGATTGCGCCTCGGTCAGCCCCAGCATGCGGTGCCAGCCGCCCAGCTGGAACGGGGCTGCCACGCCCACCCCCACCACGCGCGAGCGCAGCGGGCCCAGGCCGTCGAGCAGCTGGTTCAGGTGACGGCGGATGGCGGGCAGCAGCACATCGATGTCGGGGAACGCATAGTCCAGCACCACGCGCTCGCGCACGTGGCCGGTGAAGTCGACCAGCAGCCAGTCGGCGCTGCGCCGGCCGATCTTGATGCCGATGGCAAACGCGCCGTCCGGGTTCAGGCCGATGGGGACCGAGGGCTGGCCCACGCGGCCGCGCACGGGGGCTTCGCGGCGCAGCAGTTGGTCTTCGTCCAGCCGCGCGGTGATGAGGCCGATGGTCTGCGCGGTGAGCCCGGTGACGCGCGCCATCTCGGCCTTGGCCAGGCTGCCGTGCGTGCGCAGTGCCTGCAGCACCACCCGCTCGTTGAACTGGCGCAGCCCCACGTGGTTGGAGCCCCGCTGGCGCAGCCGCACCGGCCCGGCGGCTGCGGGCTCAGGTGCGTCTGCAATGGCGTCAGGCAGGTCTGCGGAGTCGACAGGGATCACGGTGGTGGTGGCAGAAAAATGTGCGGGATCAGGGCTGCAAAGTGTCGCCGATGACGCCCTTGCGCAGCAGAAAGTTTCCCCAGGGCTGCAGCTCGCCAGTCACCACGATGGCGTACGCGCGCCGGGCGCGTTCGTAGAACGCGAAGCGCTCCACGCCTTCGGCCTGCTCGCTGGCCACGCCTTCGCGGGCCAGCACCTGCAGGGTGTCGCGCTGCAGGGCCGAGCGGTACGGCGCCTCGGTGCCGCCCACCTGCATGTAGGCCACGGGGTGGGGCACGTCCTGCGCCAGCGGCAGCACGCTGGCCACGGCCTGCACGGCGCGGGCCATGCCGATGCCGGGCAGGCGCAGCACGGGCTTGCCAGCCCCAAGGCTCATGGCGGTGAAGTTGGCGTCGGCCAGCACGATGGCGTCGTCATGGCCCATCTCGGCCAGCACCTTGAGCAGGTCGGGGGTCAGCAGGGGATCGATGTTCTTGAGCATGGATAGGCAACGGAGCGGAAACGTTCAGGCCAGGCATTCAGCGGGCAGCTCCGACGCGGCCATGGCGCCGGTCATCACGGCCACGGTGTCGCTCATGCTGATCTTCTTGGGGTTGACGACGGCAGCACGCTTGCCCAGCCGGGCGATGTGGATGCGGTCGGCGATCTCGAACACGTGGGGCATGTTGTGGCTGATGAGGATCACGGGCAGGCCCTTGTCGCGCACGCGGCGGATCAGCTCCAGCACCATGTTGCCCTCCTTCACGCCCAGCGCGGCGGTGGGCTCGTCCATGATGACCACGTGCCGCGCAAAGGCCGCGGCGCGCGCCACGGCCACGCACTGGCGCTGCCCCCCCGACAGCGTCTCCACCGCCTGCGTCATGGACCGGATGCCCACCTTCAGCTCGTTCATGCGCGCCACGCTTTCTTCGAGCATGCGCTTCTTGTCCAGCATGCGCAGCACGCGGCCGGCCATGCCGGGGCGCAGCAGCTCGCGGCCCAGGAACAGGTTCTCGGCGATGGTCATGGCCGGGGCCACGGCGAGGTCCTGGTAGACGGTCTCGATGCCCGCGCGGCGCGCGTCGATGGGGCTCCTGAATTGCACGGGGGCACCGTCGAGCAGCACCGTGCCCTCGTCCGGCACGGTGGCACCCGACAGCGCCTTGATCAGGCTGGATTTGCCCGCGCCGTTGTCGCCGATCACGGCCATGATCTCGCCGGCGCGCAGCTCGAAGTCGGCACCGTCGAGCGCCACGACCTGGCCGTAGCGCTTGACCAGGCCCTTGGCCTGCATCACCAGCGGTGCGGTGGGTGGAGAAGATTGTTGAGCGGCGTTCATCATCAACGCACTCCTTTGCGCGAGAGTTGGTCGGTGGCCACGGCCAGGATCACGAGGATGCCGGTGACCAGGATCTGGTAGACGGACGACACGCCCATCAGCGTGAGCCCGTTGCGGAACACGCCCACGATGAGCGCGCCCACCAGCGTGCCCAGGATCACCCCGCGCCCGCCGAACAGGCTGGTGCCGCCCAGCACCACGGCGCTGATGGCATCGAGGTTCTCGGTCTGCCCCGCATTGGGGTCGCCCGCGCCGGTGCGCGCCACCGACAGCAGCGCGGCGATGCCGTAGAACACGCCGGCCAGCATGTACACGAAGAGCAGCACGCGGTCCGTCGGGATGCCCGTAAGGCGCGTGGCCTCGGGGTTGTTGCCCACGGCGTAGATGTGGCGGCCGGGCGCGGTCTCGCGCAGGAAGAACCACATCGCCACGTACAGCGCCAGCATCAGCAGCGCGCCCCACACCACGGCCGTGCCGCCGACCTGGAAGGTGTTGCCCAGCACCGTCATGCCGCCCGGGATGTCGGTGATGGTCTGCGCGCCCGAGTACAGCTGCGTGGCAGCGAAAGCGATGTTGAGCGTGCCCAGCGTCACGATGAACGGCGGCAGCTTGACCTTGGTGACCAAGAGGCCGTTGACCATGCCGAACAGCGTGGTCACCGCCATGCCGCAGGCGATCGCCACGGGGGCCGACAGGCCGTAGTCCGACGCCACCTTGGTCATCACGATGCCGCCCAGCGCCATGACCATGCCGCACGACAGGTCGATGCCCGCGGTCAGGATGACCAGCGTCTGCCCGATGGCGATCACGCCCACGACCATCACCTGCTGCAGGATGAGCGCGAAGTTCTGGCTCGACAGGAAGCGGTCGCTTTGCAGCGCGAAGAAGCCGCAGGCCAGCAGCAGCGCGATGAAGGGCCCGAGCGTGGCCAGCGGGGGGAGCTTGGAGGCGGTGGTGTTCATGGCATTCGGAGGATTCGGTCAGTCAGCGCGCCGGGCCCGGGCCCGGCGCAAAGCGGCCAGCTGTCTGCCGGCCGGTCCACGGCACGTTTACTTCGCGCCCCAGCACAGGTCCGTGCCGGTCTTCACGTCCTTGCTGTCCACGCCCGGCACGGCCTTGGCGGCGATCAGCGTCACGCCGGTGTCGGTGTAGCCACTGACCTTCTTGCCGGTCTTGGCGTGCTCCACGCCAGCCGCCACGCCCAGCGCGGCCATGCGCAGCGGGTACTGCTGGCTGGTGGCGGCGATGGCGCCCTTGCCCACGTCGGCCACGCCGGCGCAGCCGCCGTCCACCGACACGATGATCGTGCCCTTGTCCTTGCCCGCGGCCTTCAGGGCGTTGTAGGCACCGGCGGCGGCGGGCTCGTTGATGGTGTAGACGAGGTTGATGTCGGGGTTCTTCTGCAGGCAGTTTTCCATGCCGGTCTGGCCCTTGGCGCGGTCGCCGAAGCTGTCGGCCATGCACACCACCTCGGCGGGGCGCGACAGCTCATTGCTCTTGGCATCGTTGGCCTGCAGGCCGAATCCCTTGAGGAAGCCGTTGTGGCGCTGGGCACCCACGGGGTGGCCGGGGTGCAGGTCCAGCATGGCGATCACGGGCTTCTTGCCGGCCAGCGCCGCCTTGGCGTACTGGCCGATCAGCTCGCCGGCCTTGTAGTTGTCGGTCGCGAACAGAGCATCGGTGGCGTCCACGGGGTCGGTGGGGCTGTCGAGCGCGATCACCATCACGCCCTTGGCCTGGGCCTTCTTGATGGCCGGCACGATGGCCTTGGCGTCGCTCGGGGTGATCAGGATGGTGGTGGCGCCCGCGGCGATCAGGTTCTCCATGGCCGTGACCTGGCCGGCGTTGTCGCCGTCGGTCTTGCCCGCGGCCGACACCACCTTGGCGCCCAGCTTCTTGGCTTCGGCCGTGGCGCCTTCCTTCATCTTCACGAAGAAGGGGTTGGTCTCGGTCTTGGTGATCAGGCCGATCACGGGCTCGGCAGCCTGGGCCAGGCCACAGGCCAGGGCGCCAGACAAGGCAATGGCGGACAGCACGAAAGCAGGGGCGCGTTGGATCACGGTTGTCTCCTTGGAACGGATGGCTGAAACCCCGGGCGCCACACGGTGCGGCACCTCGGGAACACCACTCTTGTCGGGTGGATGGGATCGAACTATAGTGCGTTGCAATTTAATAAATCAAGTGGATTTAGTTATGGTTTTCCCTAGCCGATCAGCACCTGACACCGCCACCCTCACACCGCCCCCAGGGTCGCGCGCTGCCCTAGAACCAACGGCTTCCACGCCCACCGACGCAGCACCAGCCCTGCGGGTGGCCACCGCCGGAGAGGCCCTGTTCGACCTGATCCAGGAGGCTGACGGACGCCTGCGGCCCTGCGCGGGCGGGGCCGTCTACAACCTCACCCGTGCGCTGGGCCTGCAGGGCGTGGGCACGATGTACCTGAACCCGCTGTCGGCCGACCTGCTGGGCCGACAGCTTTTGCAGGGCCTGCACGACGCCGGCGTGGCCCTGGCATCGCCCGTGCCCGTGCGCGCGCCCAGCGCGCTGGCGGTGGCCGCGCTGGATGCCGAGGGCAAGGCCAGCTACAGCTTCTACCGCGATGGCGTGGCCGACCGCCAGGCCACGGGCGACGCGCTGATCGCCGCCTGCACCGCCCTGCCCGGCCTGCAGGTGGTGGCCACCGGCTGCCTCGCGCTGGTGGCGCAGGACGCAGGCATCTACCTGCCGTGGCTTGCAGCCCAGCGTGCCGCCGGGCGCATGGTGGTGGTCGATGCCAACCTGCGCCTGTCGGCCGTGGACGACGTGCCCGCCTACCGGGCCAACGTGATGGCCGCGCTGCAGCACGCCCACCTCATCAAGGTGAGCGACGACGACCTGGACGCCCTGGCCGTGCCGGGCGGCACCGCACTGCAGCGCGCCCGGCACCTGCTGGACCACACCCGCGCCCAGTGGCTGGCCCTGACGCTGGGGCCCGGCGGCGCGTGGCTGCTGCAGCGCGACGGCCAGGCCGTGCATGCGCAAGAGCACGCGCCTTTGGCCGTGGCCGACACCGTGGGGGCGGGAGATTGTTTTCTGGCCGGTCTCATCACCGCGCTGCTGGCGGGGCCGGAGCGGGGGCAGGAGGCCCTGTGCGAGCGCCCCGGGGGCTTGGTGGCCCCGCTGGCTACCGAGCGGCTGCACGCCGTGCTGTGGCATGCGCTCGCCAGTGCCAGCCATTGCGTGGAGCAGGTGGGCTGCGTGCCCCCCCGCTACGACACGGTGCGCCAGCGGCTTGCCGCGCAGGCGGGCGCGTCCGCCGTACAGGCCGCCGCCGCATAAGGCCAGGGTTGCATTGGCTGGCGGCGCGTGTCAGCCGTGCGGCAGGCGTTCAGCCCGGCCGGCGGCTGGCACCGCTCACTCAGCGGGCTTGGTGGTCTTGGCCGCGCTGCGCGGCTTGCGGGCGCGGGGCGCTGGGGTCTTTGCAGCGGCCTCTGGAGTTGCTGCTGTTGCAGCAGCCGCGGCGGCCTTGGGTTTGGCCGATGCTGTTCGTGGCTTGGGCGCTGGCTCGGGTTGCGATGCAGCCGCCGGTGCCTCCGAGTCGCCCGTTGCTGCCTTGCGCCCGCTGGTCTTGCGCGCAGCCGATCCGGCGCGGCGGCTGCGGGGTGCAGGGGCGTCGGCTTCTTCGGCTGCGTCATCGGGTGCCTCGACCATCGCGGGCGCTGAGGCCTGGTGGTCATCGTCGGCAACCCGCTGCTGACCTGGCGCGCCGGACTCGTCCTCGTCATCATTCAACATGGCATCGCGACGCGCCGGGGCGTCGACCGCAGCGGGCGCAGGCGCTGGTGCGGCCGCCGGCTGACTGAAGTAGCTGCGGGTCGGGCGCTCCGGCTGTTCGTCATCCTGCACATTGCGCGTATCCCGCATGTCCCGCATGTCCCGCGTGTCCCGCGTGTCACGAGCATCTCTAGCCTCACGTGAATTGCGGGAGTCACGCGAATCACGCGAATCACGGCCATCGTGAGCATCCAAGGCGATGTCGTGCTGCTGGTCGCCATGGCCCTCTGCCTGCCCATCGCGGCGCATCTCTGCGTGCTGCGGTGCCGACGAGCGCCCAGCGCCTTCGCCGCGGCGCCCGCGCGAGCGGCCACCGCGGCCATTGCCGCCGCCGCCTTCGCCCTGGCCTGCCGAGGTGTCCGGCACCGAAGCCACGGCATGGAAATCGTGGCGGACGTGACCCGCTGCGCCCCCCTGCCGCTCGGCCGGTGCGTCGGCGCGGCCCGAGGGATCGGCACTGCCTGCGCCCATTCCGCCGCCCAGCGAGCGGAACACATACGCGCCGGACTTCTCGTCACGGCCGAACTCCAGCAGGCCGCGTGCCTGCGCTTCCTCCAGCAGGTTGCCAAAGGTGCGAAAGCCGTAATAGCTCTCGCTGAAATCGGGCTTGCGGCGCTTGATGGCTTCCTTGAGGACCGACGCCCAGATCTTGCCGCTGTCGCCGCGCTCGGAGGTCAGCGCCTCGAAGGTCTCCACCGCCAGCTCCACGCCCTGGGTGCGGCGCACGTCCTGGGTTTCCTTGCGGTGGCGCTCTTCCTCGGGCGTGCGGCGCGGCGCGGGGGCCGAGCCGGGGTTCTGGCGCCGGGCCATCGCGCGCTGGTTCTCGCGCACCAGGTCGTCGTAGAAGATGAATTCATCGCAGTTGGCGATGAGCAGGTCCGACGTGGACTGCTTCACGCCCACGCCGATCACCTGCTTGTTGTTCTCGCGCAGCTTGGACACGAGCGGGGAGAAGTCCGAGTCGCCGCTGATGATCACGAAGGTGTTCACGTGCGACTTGGTGTAGCACAGGTCCAGCGCGTCCACCACCAGGCGGATGTCCGCCGAGTTCTTGCCCGACTGGCGCACATGGGGGATTTCGATCAGCTCGAAGTTCGCCTCGTGCATGGTGGCCTTGAAGCCCTTGTAGCGCTCCCAGTCGCAATAGGCCTTCTTGACCACGATAGAGCCCTTGAGCAGCAGGCGCTCCAGGATGGGCTTGATGTCGAACTTTTCATACTGCGCATCGCGCACGCCCAGGGCGACGTTTTCGAAGTCGCAGAACAGGGCCATGCTGATGCTGTTGTCGGAGGGGGATGCCATAAATGCTCGCGGTATTCCGTTCAATGTTGGGACGGATCATCACACGGAACGTCATACACCTCCTCCGGAGGCCATGTCGCGGTACCGATGAATAGCGTGAGGGCGGACCTTCAGTGACAAAAGTTTGCCAGCGAAACGTCGTGACTGGCGCGTCCCAGGCCAGTGCCCCCGCGCAAGGGCCGCCAAGCCGCTTGCGGCGCTTCACTTCCGTGCGCTGGGGGCGTCCCCCTCCCGCCAGCGCAGCGCAGCGAGAGAGGGGGAAGCGGCGCAGCCGCTCAGGGGGTGCTCACTTCAACTCGGCTTGGCCAGGCCCAGTTTTTCCACCAGCGCCTTCTCGCGCGTGAAGGTGTCTTGCGCAAACTTCTTGTACGCCGACGTGCTCATGTACATCGGCACCATGTCGTAGCGGGCCAGCGCGGTCTTGTAGCTGTCTTGCTCCATCGCCTGCTTGAAGGCATCGTGCAGGCGCTTGACCACCGCATCGGGCGTGCCCTTGGGCGCGCCGATGCCGAACGGCGAGTTTTGCACCAGGTTCAGCCCCAGCTCCTTGAGCGTGGGCGCATCGGGGAACTTGGCCAGGCGCTCGGCGCCCCAGGTGTTGAGCACGCGCAGCTTGCCGGCCTCGACCTGCGGTGCAAAGCCGGTGGAGTCGGCCGCCGCCATGATCTGCCCGCCCAGGATGGACTGCATCAGGTCCGCACTGCCCTTGTAGGGCACGTGCAGCAGCTCGATGCCCAGTTGCTGCGCGATCAGCTCCATCGTCAGGTGCGGGCTGGTCATGGTGCCGGTGGAGCCGTAGCTCAGCTTGCCGGGATTGGCCTTGGCCCAGGCCACGAAGTGCGTCCAGGTCTTGAGCGGCGAGTCGGCGGGCACCACCAGGCCGAACGCATAGCCGGTGACGTTGAGCACGTAGCTGATGTCCTTGACCGGGTCCCAGTTGATCTTGGTGGTGTAGGGCAGGCGAAAGACGCCCAGCGGAATCTGCGCCACGGTGTAGCCGTCGGCCGCAGCGCCCTGCAGCGCCTGCGCGGGCAGCGTGCCGCCGGCGCCGGGCTTGTTCTCCACGATGACCGGCTGGCCCAGGATCTTGCTGGCGCTGTCGGCCAGCGAGCGCATGGTGATGTCGGTGGGGCCGCCCGCCGGGAAGGCGATCACGAGCTTGATGGGCTTGCTCGGAAAGCTCTGGGCCTGCGCCATGAATGCGGGGGCGGCGACGCTGGCGGCTCCCCATTGGATGATCTGGCGACGTTGCATGGCGGGGCTCCTGAAAAAGCAAAACAAAGACTTCGCCATTGAACTGCAGCCGGCACGACGGCGGTGATGCGGAAACCCCCTAGCCGGTGTCGCCAATGTGGCACCAAGCGCTTCAGGCGCTGCGCTGGCTGGGCGGTCGCGTGCCGAACATCGCCGACCGCCAATCTGCTGCCAACTTTCTGCCGACCTTGGGGCTCAAGCCTTGTAGGTCGACAGCAGGATGCTTGTTTCCGTGTTCGCAATGCCGGGCGTCAGGCGAATGCGTCCCAGCGCCGCATCGAACGCCTCCAGGCTCTCGGCGCGCACTTCGGCCACGATGTCCCAGCGGCCGTTGGTGGTGTGCAGCGTGCCCACCATGGGCTCGCCGCGCAGCGCGCGGATCACCTCGGGCGCGGCGTTGCCCTCCACCGCGATGCTCATCCAGGCGCGGATGCGCTGGGGCTCGGAGTCGGGCCGCAGGCGCACGGTGTAGCCCACGATGACGCCGCTTTCCTCCATCTTGTGCAGCCGGTTCTGCACGGTGCCGCGCGAGACGCGCAGTTTGAGCGCCAGTGTGGCCACGGGCGTGCGCGCGTCGGCCCGCAGGATGCTGAGGATTTCGCGGTCGGTGTCGTCCAGCCTGTTCATAGTGGGTCTCTGGGTGATCAGAACGCCAGATTTTGCTGCATTTCGATCAGTTTGAAGTCTTTTGGTTGGCTGGCACTGTCCGGAAAATTCATGCACCGCCGCCTTGCCGCCATCTTGCAACCACTGACCGCCATGCCCTCACCCGCCTCTGCCCAAGCCCCGTCCGCCGTCGTGATGGTCCGCCCCCACCGCTTTCACCCCAACCCGGACACCGCGCACGACAACGCCTTTCAGTCTGCACCCACCAACGCCCCCCCGGACGACATCGCGCGCCAGGCATACGCCGAGGTGACCCAGGCCGCCGCGCAACTCGAAGCCGCCGGCGTGCATGTGCACCTGTTCGACGACCTGGGCGAGCGCCACGCGCCCGACGCGGTCTTCCCCAACAACTGGTTCTCCACCCACGCCGGCGGCCACGTGGCCGTGTACCCGATGTACGCACAGAGCCGGCGGCGCGAGCGCCGCAGCGACGTGCTGGACCTGCTCAAGGCACAGTACCGGGTGCAGGACGTGATCGACTACTCGGGGCTGGAGGCCGACAACATGTTCCTCGAAGGCACCGGCGCGATGGTGCTCGACCACATCGGCCGCATCGCCTACACCGCGCAGTCGAACCGCGCCGACCCGGTGGCGCTGGAGCGGTTCTGCACCCACTTCAACTACGAGCCCATGGCCTTTGCCACGGCCGATGGAGAGGGCCGGCCGTGCTACCACACCAATGTGATGCTGTGCGTGGGCACCGACTTCGCGCTGGGCGGGTTCCACCTGATCACCGACCCCTTGCGACGTGAGGCTGTGCGAAGCCGCCTGCGCGAAACCGGCCGCGACGTCATCGAACTGAGCGCCCACCAGATCGGCGAATTCGCGGGCAATGCGCTGGAGCTGACCGGCGCCCGGGGCCGTGTGCTGGCCCTGTCGGCGCGCGCCGCCGCCAGCCTGACCGCGGCGCAGAAGGCCGTCATCGAACGCAGCGCCACGCTGCTGCCGCTGGCCGTGCCGACCATCGAACTGGCGGGCGGGTCGGTGCGCTGCATGCTGGCGGGCGTGCACCTGGCGCGGCGCAGCACGGTGGACGCCCGGCCCCACTGACAGCCCGCAGCGCAGTGGGCCAGTAGACGACGTTGCTGCCGCGCTGCGTAGACACTGGGGTTTTTGATTAAAAAAGCCCTCTACCGCTTGGTAGGCAAGCGCTAAAAGCTATATTTTTAATAGCAATCACCTTCCAAGCGCTGCGTAGCGCACCGCCTGCCGCCCCATCCCGCCAACAGTTCCCTGGCAAGTCACCACCCAGCTCACGGGCGCGGCACGTTGGTGGTCTCCACATCCGCATCGCACCCCACGCCCGCCGCAATCCAGCGCCGAGCCAGCCAGGCCAGCGGTACCGTCAACCAGCGCTGCCGCAAGCCCGTCACCTCGCCCGGGTCGGCCACCATGCCGCACAGGTACCGTGCGTGCGCACCGTCCCACCGCAGCGCCACGCAGGCGCCATGGCGACGGCGCGACACCACCACGCCCAGCGGGCAGGGCTCGGCCAGGCAGCACAGGCCGCAGCCGTTGCAGGGTGCGCCCACGGCCGGCTTGGGCGGCGCGTCGGCGTGCAGCCAGACCACGGCGTGGCGCGGGGGTGGGGTCGTCATCGCGCCATTGTGCCGACCGCCCGCCTCCTTGCGCATCCACCACACCGATGCGCCGCTTTGCAGCGCCCCGCGGCCACTGCTGGCTTTGCAGCAACGGGCGCCAAAGCACGCACGCCCTGCTGCAAACCCAGCAGCCGTGCACAACCCCTCGCACCCCAGCCGTGGCGCCCTCGATTGCTGTCAGCTGTCACACACGTCAACGCCGCAAGGTGCGTTTATCCCGGCGACGCAGCGCACAGGCGGTGCCGACGCAGCGCCCCGGAGCCATGCGCGATTTCCGCATAAGCAGCATCGACGCCGTGGCACGCGGGTTGCGGAAGGCAGGGGGTCTCAGACCGCGGTAACGGCGCCCGGCCTGAGTGAATGCACACGCACTGCGCTGCACACCTCACTGAACCACTGCAATGAAGGGACTCCCCATGCTCGATCTGTCGAAACGCTTCCTGCTGGTCTCCGCGCTGGCGCTGGGCCTGGCGGCCCCTGCCGCCGCGCAGAACCTGGAGAAATCCGAAATCCGCTACCAGGGCTGGGCCGGCCAGGTGGTCTGGATCGAACTGGCCGAAGACCTGGGCTACCTCGCACCGCTCAAGTCCAAGTGGGTGGGCAACACCATCAGCGGCCCGCAGGACATCCAGACCGTGGTGACCGGCGATGTGGACATCGGCGGCGCCTTCTACGGCGCCATCATCAAGCTCGCGGCCAAGAAGGCGCCGGTCAAGGCCGTGCTGGGCTACTACGGCTCGGACGACAACACCTACAACGGCTACTACGTCAAGGACGACAGCCCCATCAAGGGCCCGCGCGACCTCATCGGCAAGAAGGTCGCGGTGAACACGCTGGGCGCGCACCACGAGTTCATGCTGCGCGAGTACCTGGAGCGCGGCAAGCTCACCAACGCCGAGGCCAAGCAGGTCACGCTGGTGGCCACGCCGCCCGTCACTGGCGAGCAGGCGCTGCGCCAGGGCCATGTCGAAGTCTCCACGCTCGGCGGCGTGCTGCGCGACAAGGCGCTGGAGCGCGGCGGTATCCGGCCGCTGTTCAAGGACCGCGACCTGTTCGGCAACTTCACCGGCGGCGCACTGGTGCTGCACAACAAGTTCATCGAGCAGAACCCCAACACCAGCCGCCACCTGGTATCGGCCCTGGCCCGCTCCATCGAATGGGCTCGCAACACACCACCGGCCGAAGTGCGGGCGCGCTACACCAAGATCATCGAAGGCCGCAAACGCGCCGAGACCGCCGACGCCATCCAGTACTGGAAGAGCACCGGCGTGGCCGGCAAGGGCGGCCTCATCACCGACAAGGAACTGCAGATCTGGGTGGACTGGCTGGTGAAGGACGAAGTCGTCAAGCCCGGCCAGCTCAAGGCCGCCGACCTGTACACCAACGCGTTCAACCCCTACGCCAACGGCGGCGTGGACAAACTGGCGGCCAGCAAATGACCAGCGCCATTCATCCCCACACCGCGGCCACTGCCGCGACCAACGCGCCGGCCAAGATCCGCTTCGAGCACGTGACCAAGGAGTTCACCGTGCGTGCGGACGACGGCGGCCCGTCCAAGCGATTCGTGGCCGTGCAGGACGTGACGCTCGACATCCGCCCCGGCGAATTCCTGGTGCTGGTGGGCCCGAGCGGCTGCGGCAAGTCCACCCTGCTCGACCTGCTCGCGGGCCTCACGCCGCCCACCAGCGGCCAGGTGCTCATCGACGGCAAGGCCATCACCGGCCCCGCGCGGGACCGGGGCGTGGTGTTCCAACAGTACGCGCTGTTCCCGTGGCTCACCGCGCTCGACAACGTGGCCTTCGGCCTCGAAGTCGCGGGCCTGGGCAAGCGCGAGCGCCGCGAGAAGGCCGCGCACTACCTGCAGCTGGTGGGGCTGTCCGACTTCGCGCAGCGTTACCCGCACGAATTGTCGGGCGGCATGAAGCAGCGCGTGGCGATTGCCCGCAGCCTGGCTTACGAGCCCCAGGTGCTGCTGATGGACGAGCCCTTTGCCGCACTGGACGCCCAGACGCGCGAGACGCTGCAGGAAGAGCTGGTCGGCATCTGGCAGCGCACCGGCAAGACCATCGTGTTCATCACCCACGGCATCGACGAGGCCGTGGTACTGGGCCAGCGCGTGGCGGTGATGACCACCCGCCCCGGCCGCATCAAGGAAATCGTGGACATCCCCGAATCGCTGCGCGCAGAGACCGACGACATCCGCTCGCTGCCGCTCTTCGGCGAGCTGCGCCACCGCATCTGGGGCCTGCTGCACGACGAGGTCGCGTCCGCGCGCCACGAACGCCGCAGCCGCATCGCCGCCCAACCCGTGATCAAGGAGTCCCACCATGTCTGACATCGCCCTGCCCGCGCACGCTACGCAGCAACCCGCAACCGCCCTGCCCCATGCCGCACAGGCGCTGCCCACCCTGTGGTTGCGCCTGGCCCGCCGCGTGGCCAACGGCGCCTGGCGCTCCGGCCTGGTGCTGGCGCTGGCCGTGCTGTGGGAGCTGGCGCCCCGCCTGGGCCTGACCGACCCGACCTTCCTGCCGCCCCTGACCGAAGTGCTGGCTGCGGGCTGGGTGCTGGCGCAAAACGGCCAGCTGTGGGAGCACACCTCCATCAGCCTGGCGCGCTCGCTCGGCGGCCTGTCGATCGCCATCGTGGCCGCCATTCCGCTGGGCCTGGCCATCGGCTGGTACCAGCGGCTGGGCCAGGCGCTCAACCCGCTGATCGAGCTGCTGCGCAACACCGCGCCGCTGGCGCTGCTGCCGGTGTTCCTGCTGCTGCTGGGCATCGGCGAAGTGTCCAAGCTGTCCATCGTGGTCTATGCCTGCGCCTGGCCGCTGCTGCTCAACACCATCGCCGCCGTGCGGCAGGTAGACCCGCTGCTGGTCAAGTCCGCCCGCACCATGGGCGCCACGCCGCGCCAGCTGTTCGTCAAGGTCATCCTGCCCGCGTCGGTGCCCACGATCTTCGTCGGCATCCGCCTGGCTGCCGCATCGGCCATGCTAGTGCTGATCGCCGCGGAAATGGTGGGCGCGAAGGCCGGGCTGGGCTACCTCATCATCTATGCGCAGTACAGCTTCTTGATCGGCGACATGTACTTCGGCATCATCGCGATCACGGCCATCGGCGTGACGCTGAACTATGCGCTGCAGCGGCTGGAGCGGCACTTCACGGCGTGGCAGGGGGTGGCGCGTTGAGATCCCTTTGCCGTTCACGCTGAGCCTGTCTATGCGCCGCGCAAGGCTTCGACAAGCTCAGCCCGAACGGTGGGAATGGCTCGAACGCTGCCCGTACTGTCCATCACCCAACACCCAGGCCACTGCGCGCAAATGCAGTGGCCTTTTTTCTTCACCATCCACATGCCCCCACCCGTTCACGCTGAGCTTGTCGAAGCGCCACACGAGGCTTCGACACGCTCAGCCCAAACGGTTGGAATCTGGATCGAATGCGGCCTGCACCGGCCATCCTCAGAAACCCGTCAGCGCAACGCCGCACCCAGCAGGTGGTAACTCTGGTCCAGCCGTGCAGTGCTGCCATCCCGCACATCCCAGCCCACAGCGCGTCGGTAGCTGCCCCACAGCGGGGCCGCAGGCTGAGCGGGCCCGGCCTCGGTGAGCGCTGCCACCGGCACGGTCTGCGGCGCCACGTACAGGGCATCCACGGGGCAATACAGCTCGCACATGAAGCAGGTCTGGCAGTCGGACTGCCGGGCAATGACCGGCAGAAGGCCCGCAACGTCGGCGTTGACCTCGACACCCGCACCCGCAGCAGACGCCGCCGATGCAGGCGCCGCATCGAACACACGGGTCGGGCATACCGCCACGCAGATGTTGCAGCCCGTGCAGCGGGCCGCGTCGATCAACTCGATCATGCGGCCACCGCCTCGCGCTGCACGGCAGCGCCATCGCCCGCCGGGTGCCGCCCTGTCCATACCTGCTGCAGCCCGCCCACCACCACATGGTGCTGCTGCGCCGGGTCCATCTGCGCAAAGTCCGTGCGCCGGTGCATGCCCCGCGTCTCGGTGCGCGCCAACGCGCTGCGGTACATCCACCGGGCGTGGGCCAGCAGAGCCACGGCCTGGCGCGTGCGGCGCTGCGCCTCGGGCAAGGCCGGGGCACTGCGCTCGGCCTGCGCCCACAGGGCATCCAGGCGCTGCAGCGACGGCTCCAGCCCATCGCGGCTGCGAAACCAGTTGCGCTCCAGCGGGAAGACCTCGGCCTGCACCGCCGCCACCAGGGCCTGCGGATCGATGCGCTCAGTGGCCGTGGTACGGATGTGCGAACACGCCGCCAGCCCCACCTGCCCCGCCCGCCACACCGGCGCAGCGGCAGGCGTGCTGCGGTGCGCCAGCGCGTGGTCGGCCGCGCCCGCACCGGACCAGAACCCCGTAGACAGCGCCCAGGCTGCGTTGTGGCTGCCGCCGCCGGTAAAGCCGCCGCAGATCGGCTCGCGCGAGGCCACGTCGCCGGCGGCGTACAGCCCCGGCACGCGCGTGGCGCCATCGAGCCCCTGCAGCTGCAGGCCGCCGGTGCCGCGCACTGTGCCTTCGAGCCGCAGGGTGATGGGGAACGGCTGGGTGAACGGGTCCAGCCCCAGCCGGTCGAAGGGCAGGAAGAAGTTGGGCTGCGCCTGCCGCATCCAGGAGCGCACGGCGCCGTCGGCCTTGTCGAGCACGGCAAACACCGGCTCGCTGATCAGGCGCCGCGCGATGATGCTGCGGCCCTGCGACGAGCCCGCGCCGTCGATCACGGCGCCGCCCGGGTCGCGAAAACTCGCCCAGTTGTAGAACAGCGATTTCGTCACGCTCGAGAACGTGGGCCCCAGGCCATAGGCGCTTGAAAACTCCATGCCCGAGAACACCGCGCCCGCCTCGGCCGCCATCAGGTGGCCGTCGCCGGTGAGCACATCGGTGCCCAGCGCCTTGCTCAAAAAGGCGCAGCCACCGCTGGCCAGCACCACGGCGCCGGCGTGTAAGGCCCAGGGCACATCGCCAGGCTCTGCGACGCCCGTTGCCCCACGCACCTGGCCCCGGGCATCCACCAGCAGTTCGAGCGCGGGGTGGTGGTCCAGTATGCGCACGCCCGCCGCCTTCACCCGCTTGCGCATCAGGCGCATGTACTCGGGGCCCTGCAGCGAATTGCGTCGCTCGTTGCCCGCGTCGTCCACCGGAAAGGGATAGCCCCAGTCGGCCAGCTGCTGCAGGTTGTGCCAGGTCTGGTCCAGCACCTTGTCCATCCACGCGTGGCTGGCCAGGAAGCCGCCCACCGCCTCGCGCTGCGCCTTGGCGGCGGTGCGGGCCTGCAGGTCGGGCGGCACCCACCAGGTGCCGGTGCCCGACGGCGCGGTGGCACCCGAGGTGCCGCAAAAGCCCTTGTCCACCAGCACCACGCGCGCGCCGCGGGCTGCGGCGGCAATGGCAGCCCAGGTGCCGGCGGGGCCGCCGCCGATCACCAGCACGTCGGTGTCGTGGGTCGGTGCGGCCAGGCGCTCGGCGCGGCGGATGTCGGCGGACTCATACATTGCAGATCTCCTCGAAAGAAGGGGTGCTGGACCGGTGGGAACTCATACGGATTTGCGTTCCGTCATTCAACATTCGTTCGGGCTGAGCTCGTCGAAGCCCCGCGCGGCGCTTCGACAAGCTCAGCGTGAACGGCTTTGTATTTTTGAAAGCAATGGGTATCCGCAATCCATTCGCTGCGCGCCACCCACAACGCATGAAACGGGCGCGGCCCAGGCCAGTGCACCCGTGGAACTGGCTTTGCCAGGCCACCGGGTGCGTCCCCTTCCCGTAGCACGCAGTGCGTAGGGAGAGGGGCTGAGTGCCGCGGCTCCAAGCCTGCCTGCGCAGGCTTGGACGGCAACGAAGAGCGGTCGCCTCTGGCGAACGCACCGAGGCGCGAAGCGACTCAGGGGGGTTCATTTCAAAACGGCCGGCTGCCCGACAGGCTGATGCGCTTGAGCAGGCGCCGCTCGGCCGCATCGAAGGCGTTGCGCGCGTGCAGCGTGGCCTGGTTGTCCCAGTACACGATGTCGCCCACCTGCCAGCGGTGGGTGTACGCAAAGCGGGGCTGCAGCAGGTGTGCGCGCAGCCGGGCCACCAGCGCAGCGCCGTAGGCCGGGTCCACGCCCACCACCTCCACCTCGGTGGCCTCGCCCAGGTACAGGATCTTGCGGCCGGACTCGGGGTGGGTGCGCACCAGCGGGTGCACCTCGAAGGGTGTCACCGGCTCGATGTCGGGCGTGCGGTAGGTTGCATGGCCGCCCGCCAGCGGCTTCAGGCGGCGCAGGAAGGGGTTGTAGGTGATGAGTTGCAAGGCGTCGATCTCGGCGCGCGTGGCGGCGTCCAGCGTGTCGTAGGCGGCGGCCAGGTTGACCCAGGTGGTGTCGCCACCGGCGCGGGGTACTTCCAGCGCGTACAGCAGGGAGCCCGACGAGGGCACGGGCGTCCAGTGGTGGTCCGCATGGGCCGACAGCTCCTGGTGGCCGAGCACGCCATCATCGACGTTCGCCACCTTGACGATGTCGGGTGTGTCGCCTCCGTACGGGTCCGACGAGCCCAGCACCGGCACGTTGGTCGGCGCACGAAACACGCTGCCGAAGTAGCTGGTGAAGCGCTGGAACTGCAGGTCCTCCAGCTGCTGGCCGCGCAGCAGCAGGATGTGGTGCTGCTTGAGCGCCTGTTTGATCGCCCAGACCTGGCTGGCCGCAAGCGGCTGCGACGCGTCGATGCCGTGCACCTCGGCGCCCAGGGGCGCATCGAGCGGGCGGACCGACCAGTCTCCGCCAGGTGCTGCGCTGGCGAGTGTTACGGTGGCGGGCGTGGCGGCCAGGGAGAGATGGCGGGGCTTTTCGGCGAGGACGGTGCTCATGGGAACTCCTTTCGTAGAGAAAACGGGCATGTGCCGGGGTGGGTGGCTTGCTGCGGTAGCAGTGCGGCCTGCGGATCAGGCGGCCTTGCGGGCGGCCTGTGCATAGCGGCTGGGCGGGCGCTGCAGGCCCAGGTTCTCGCGCAGCGTGGTGCCTTCATATGCCGTGCGGAACAGGCCGCGGCGCTGCAGCTCGGGCACCACCAGGTCCACGAATTCGTCGAGCGACTGCGGCAGCACTGGTGGCATCACGTTGAAGCCGTCGGCCGCGCCGTTCTCGAACCACTCCTGCATGCGGTCGGCAATGGTTTGCGGCGTGCCCACCACCACCCAGTGGCCGCGCGCGCCGGCCAGATATTCGTAGAGCTGGCGCACGGTGAATTTCTCGCGCCGGGCCAGCTCCAGCACCACGTGGGCGCGGCTGTTGATGCCCTTGGGCGGGGTGGGAATGTAGGGTGGCGGGGCATCCAGGTCCCAGCGCGCCAGGTCTTCGGCCGGCCAGAAAGGTGCCAGCGTGGCCAGCCCCACGGCGGGGTGGATCAGCGCCTGCAGCTCGGCCCACTTCTCCTGCGCCTCCTCCTCGGTGCGGCCGATCACCGGCGAGATGCCGGGCAGCACCAGCAGCTCTTCAGGCCGGCGGCCGTACTTGGCCAGGCGCCCCTTCACGTCGCTGTAAAACGCCTGCGCCTCGGCCAGGCTGGTCCAGGCGGTGAAAATGGCCTCGGCCGTGGCGGCGGCCAGCTCCTTGCCGTCCTCGGACGAGCCGGCCTGCACGATGACCGGGTAGCCCTGCGGCGGGCGCTCCAGGTTCAGCGGGCCCTTCACGCGGAAGTGCTTGCCCACGTGGTTCAGGGTGTGCAGCTTGGCCGGGTCCAGGTACACGCCGCTGGCCTTGTCGCGGATGAGCGCATCGTCGTCGAAGCTGTCCCACAGGCCTTTGACCACATCCACGAACTCGGTGGCGCGCTCGTAGCGCACGGCGGGGTCGGGGTGGGCCTCCTGGCCAAAGTTGCCGAACACGTTGTCGGCACTGGTGGTCACCACGTTCCAGGCTGCGCGCCCGCCGCTGATGTGGTCGAGCGAGGCGAACTTGCGCGCCAGCAGGTACGGGTCCTCATACGTTGTGGATGCGGTGGCGACAAAGCCGATGTGCTTCGTCACCGCCGCCAGCGCCGACCACAGCGTGACCGGCTCGAAGTACGACAGGCGCCCCTGGCGGCTCAGCGATTCATCGTTGCCGTGGTTCTGCACGCCGGGGCTGTCGGCCACGAACACCTGGTCGAACAGCCCGCGCTCGGCCGTCTGGGCCAGCGCGATGTAGTGCTGCAGGTTCACCCCCGCATCGGCCTGCGCGCCGGGGTGGCGCCAGGCGGCGATGTGGTGGCCCGTGGCCATGATGAAGGCGCCCAGGCGCAGTTGTCGTTGGGTCATGTCATGCTCTTTGGTGGTGAGGATGGAGGCGCATCAGATGACGATGCGGCGGCCGTCGAAGCCGGTGAAGGCGAAGCCCTCGAACGGCTCGCGGAAGGTCTGCTTTTGCTCGCGCAGCAGGCTGATGACCAGCGCCTCGCCCTGCGCATAGGCCGCCGCAGCGTCGGAGCGCCAGTGGATGCCCGCGGCCGCGCGGCCCGAGCCGTAGTTGAGCGCGAACTTGTTGAGCTCGCCGCCCACGGTGAGCGGCGGCCCCTGGTACGGCACCAAGCGGGTCGGGTCGCTGGGGTCGGGCTGCACGGGGTTCAGGATGACCAGCGACTCGTCGTAGAAGGCCTTGAGCAGCGTGGCCGTCACCGCCGCGATGATGGCCGCCCCGCCGGGGTACGACGAATGGATGGGCGCGCCCTCCGGGTAC
The DNA here is from genome assembly GCF_044542805.1 of Acidovorax sp. NPDC077693. Classification (NCBI taxonomy): domain Bacteria; kingdom Pseudomonadati; phylum Pseudomonadota; class Betaproteobacteria; order Burkholderiales; family Comamonadaceae; genus Acidovorax; species Acidovorax sp. NPDC077693. The sequence goes on from NZ_JBITVD010000022.1 coordinate 62,696, forward strand.
ACGTGCGGCAGCAGGTAGCTGCCGTTCCTGGCGCGGCTGCGCTCCAGCGCCTGCGAGCCCAGGAAGGACTCGTGGATGGGGTATTCGGTGACCCGGTTTGCCAAGCGGTGGTGCACCAGGCCGCCAAAAGCCTCGGGCCGCAGGATGCGCTGCTCGTACCACTTCTGGTAGTAGTTGACGCGGATGGCGAGCGAGCTGGCCAGCGACAGCAGCGACTGGAAATACGCCGGCCCGAAGGTGCCCGACGCACCGCCGCTGGTCTTGAGCTTGAGGTACGGGTTGCCGGGCGCCAGGCTCTTGTCGCCCGCGTAGATCCCGCCATAGCCCGGCTGCGCGGCCGACAGCGGGGTGCCCAGCAGCTGGTTGGCCGCAAAGCTGAAGGCCACCGCCGCATGCGCGTACGCGGCCAGGTCGCGCGTGGTGGCGATGTAGCGCAGCGTGGGGTCGAACGCGATGCGCCCGGCCGGCGCCTTGCCGTTTTGCACGTTCAGCCACTCGTCGTACTGCGTGAGGAACTCATTGGCCGGCGTGTAGGTGCGAATGCGGGCCGACAGCGACTGCGGGCCCAGCGGCACATCGCGGTACAGGAACTGCGAGATGTACGGCCCATCCGTCACACCCGGTGGCGTGGCCCACCGGCCGGTGCGGCCAGAGCGGTCGTTGCCATCCACGTACCAGGCCGCACCACGGAACAGCGTCTGCGGCGTCACGCGGCCATTGACCTTGGGGCCGTGGAAGTCCGGCGCGCGGCTCAGTTCGTCGGCTGCGGCGATCACGTCGGGGTGCCGGGTGCCGTCCTGGAATTCGCTGAAAGGCACGTCGCGCAGCAATGCCACCCAGTAGATCTCGGTGGCCTCGCCCGCGCGCTGCGTGCCGGCCAGCGTGGGCGCGGGCGGCAGCGCGAACTGCGCGGCATTGAGGCCATCGAGGCTGACCGCCAGCGTGCCGATGGGGTTGACCAGCTTGCGCGTGCCGCCGAGCACGATCTTCTCGAAGTCCGCCGGCTCGCGCGAGGCGAAGGCGGCGGTGGCCAGGTTCCAGGCGCCCAGGTCCACCTCGCCCCGTGCGTTGTGCGGCAGGCCGCGCGTGTCCGACCCGATCTTGTTTACGTACAGCGCATCGTCGCCATTGACGGGGTGCGGCGGGATCGGCACCGCAGCGCTGGCGCGCGCCAGGTCGATGCGCAGCTGCTCGGCGCGGCGCACAAACTGCGCGTCGTAGCCTGCAGCCGCCGAAGCACTGCCTGGCTGCGCCTGCGCCGTTGCGCTGGCGCCGAGCAGCGCCGGGGCCACCGCGGCGCCACCGGCCATGCCCGCCAGCCCGGCACCCGCCTGGCCCAGGAAGTGGCGGCGCGGCGTGCTGCGCGGGGCGCCCGGTGGCTGGGCGGTGTGGTGCGAATCCGATGTGCTCATTGGCAAACTCCCTGGTGTGTTGTGGTGTGTCGTTGTGGGGTGGGCTTCAGCGGGGCGGCTGCGCATGGCGCGGGCGCCCCGGTGGCAACGGGCTCATTGCGCGTAGCGCCAGGGGCTCTCCGCGTGCGGCGGCAGGCTGTGGGCGGGGTGGTGGGTCGGGTCGGCCAGCAGGCCGTGGCGCTTGAGCAGGGTGCGCAGCGTGTTGCGGGTCACCCCCAGCAGCCGCGCGGCCTGCACCTGGTTTTCGTGCGCCTGCGCGAAAGCGGCGCGCACCAGCGCTGCCTCGACCGTCTGATACAGCCCGGGAGCGCCCTGCGCCAGCAGGCCGTGCAGCACCGCTTGCAATGAGGAGCTTGCCGACGGTGGCTGCGGCGTGCCGGCCGCCACCGCGACTGTCGAAGCCACGGGCGGCTGCGGCAGCAGGGCCGGCACGAGCTTGAGGTCGCACGGCTCGATCACACCCAGCCGCGCCACGATGAGCGCGAAGTGCACCACGTTCTCCAGCTCGCGGATGTTGCCGGGCCAGGCGTACGACAGCAGGGCGTGCCGGGCCGCGGCGGACAAGCGCGCGGGCGGCTGGCCCAGGCGCTGGGCGTACAGGTCCATGAAATGCTCGGCCAGCGGCAGGATGTCGCCCGGGCGCTCGCGCAGCGGCGGCAGGTCCACGGCCGCCACGTTGAGCCGGTAGTAGAGGTCCGCGCGGAAGTGCTGCGCGCGCACGGCCCTCGCCAGGTCGATGTTGGTCGCGGCCACCAGCCGCACATCCAGCGCAATGGGTTTGCGCGAGCCCAGGCGCACCACCTGGCGCTCCTGCAGCACGCGCAGCAGCTTGACCTGCAGCGACTGCGGCAGGTCGCCGATCTCATCGAGGAACAGCGTGCCGCCCTGCGCCGCCTCGAACCACCCCGCGCGTGCCTGCGTGGCCCCGGTGAAGGCGCCTGCCTCGTGACCGAAGAGTTCGGCGTCGATCAGCGATTCGCTGAACGCACCGCAGTTGACCGCCACGAACGGCCCGCGCCGGCCGCTTTCGGCGTGGATGTGCCGCGCTATCAGCTCCTTGCCTGTGCCGGTCTCACCCACCACCAGCACCGACGCGTCGCTGCGCGCAATGCGGTCCACATGGTCCAGCAGCTGCGCGGACCGGGGGTCATGGAACAGCAACGCCTTCGCGCGAATGGTCGGCGCCCCGCCCGCTGGCGACTCGGGCAGGGTCAGTACGCGATGGGTGGACAGGAGGCCTGAAGAGGCGGGCAAACGACTGGACATGCCGCCAGACTAAGACGCGGCGCTCCGGCTGCGAACGCAGGATTTCGCATGTGAATATGCGGCAAACACTTTGTGCCCGGCTGTAGCTCGCGCGCTCGCACACCGGTTCAGTGATGCTTGGGGTGCTTGCTGCGCACTGGTCTGCACACACCTACGCTGCAGACGCAAAAAAGGCCCATGCAGATAAAGCCGCAGGGCCAAATCCGGCCCAAGGGCCGGGGGGAGGGAGACGAGCTACACAAAAACTCGGAAGCCCACGCCCCGCGACCAGCCCTGCTTGTGGGGCAGGTCGCGAGGGTGGGTCACGCGCTTAACAGCCGAAGGGGCGGTTGGGGCGCATGGGGATGACGCCGTTCACGCGCAGCGTGGCATTGGAGCCATCGGAGGCGGTCAGGACCTTGTTGCTGAAACGGACTTGGTTGCTGTCGCGCACCACAGCGGTGTCGGTAGGCTCGCCGCTGCCGTATTCCTTGCCGTCGAACGTGACGAAGACCTGGTGCAGGCCGGTGGCGTCCGGGCGATAGCGGATGTCGCCGAAGGCCAGTGCTGCCGAGCCCACCTTGCCAAGGCCATCGAACTTGAACGAGCACAGTTCTGGCACGGAGCCGACCGGATTGCGCTTGTCCACATCGGTCAGGTTGATCGTGCCGTTGCCGTAAACGCCGTTGAGCGCATCCACGCTCGCACCCGTCACGGTCAGCACACCGGGCTCATTGCTGGGCGTCGGATCGTCGTCGTTGCCGCCGCCGCAAGCGACCAGCAGTACAGAAGTGGCCGCGAGGGCAACACAGGTCTTGAGCAATGATTTCATGGTGATGGATGTCCGTAGGATTTGGTGGAAGTGCTGGGGGCCTTCGCGCACTGGCGGCAAGCCCTGCATCGCATCCTAAAAAATCGGTTCCCCACCCAACGTGCGCAATATTCTGCGCCGTGCGTAGGACACGGCCCGACAGTGGCGTACGCCACGTCGGGTTGTGCACGCAGAACATCCGCACAAACGCTTTACGGCTCTGCCTGGGGCGGCACCGTGAGCCGCCCCTGCCTACCGCGCCAGCACCGCAGCCAGAGCACGCCCGGTGTGCGTGCCCTGCTGCACCACCTGTTCCGGCGTGGCTGCCGCCACGATGCGGCCGCCCTCCTTGCCGCCTTCGGGGCCCAGGTCGATGATCCAGTCGGCTTCGGCGATGACGTCGAGGTCGTGCTCGATCACCACCACGCTGTGGCCGCCGTCCACCAGCCGGTGCAGCACGCGGATGAGCTTGTCCACGTCGGCCATGTGCAGGCCCACCGTGGGTTCGTCCAGCACGTACAGCGTGTGCGGCGCCTTCTGGCCGCGGCGGCCCACTTCGTCGCGCACCTTGGTGAGCTCGGTCACGAGCTTGATGCGCTGCGCCTCGCCGCCGGACAGCGTGGGCGACGGCTGGCCCAGCGTGAGGTAGCCCAGGCCCACATCCTTCAACAGCTGCAGCGGGTGCGCGATGCTGGGCATGCTGGCGAAGAAGTCCACCGCCTCGTCCACCTCCATCTGCAGCACGTCGCCGATGCTCTTGCCGCGCCAGGTGACGGCCAGCGTCTCGGGGCTGAAGCGCGCGCCGTGGCAGGTCTCGCAAGGCACCTTCACATCGGGCAGGAAACTCATCTCGATGGTGCGCACGCCCGCGCCTTCGCAGCTTGCGCAGCGGCCTTCGCCGGTGTTGAAGCTGAAGCGCCCGGCCGCATAGCCACGCGCCTTGGCCTCCAGGGTTTCGGCAAAGAGCTTGCGGATGGTGTCCCAGAAGCCGATGTAGGTGGCCGGGCAGCTGCGCGGCGTCTTGCCGATGGGCGTCTGGTCCACTTCGAGCACGCGGTCGATGCTCTCGAAGCCCGCCAGGCCCGTGCAGCCCACCAGGGGCGGCGCCTTGCCCGCGTCCATGGCGTCACGCCCGGCCTTGGTGGAGCGCTGCTGCACCCAGGCCTGCACGTTGGCCAGCAGCACGTCGCGCGCCAGTGTGGACTTGCCCGAGCCGCTCACGCCGGTGACGGCCACCAGGCGGTGCAGCGGCACGGTGGCGGTCACGTTCTGCAGGTTGTGCAGCTGCGCGCCCTGCACGGTGAGCCAGCGGATGGCGGCACGCGCCTTGGCATCGTCCAGCGCCTGCGCGGTGAGTGCGGCCGCCTGCGCGGCACGCTTCTTGACCGCCGCGCTCTGCCGCCCTTTGGGGGCGTCCACGGGATCGCCCAGCGCGGCGTCGGCCGCGCTCAGCGCGCTGGGCAGCATGCTGCGGCGCAGCTGCAGCGGGTGGCGCATGGCGTGCAGCAGGTAGCGGCCCGTCTGCGAGTCTTCGGCCCCGGTGATGTCGGCCACGCTGCCCTGCGCCACCAGGCGCCCGCCGCGTTTGCCCGCGCTCGGGCCGATGTCGATGATGTGGTCCGCGCGGCGGATGGTGTCCTCGTCGTGCTCCACCACCACCAGCGTGTTGCCCTTGTCGCCCAGCTTGTGCAGGGCGTTGAGCAGGATCTGGTTGTCGCGTGCATGCAGACCGATGGTGGGCTCGTCCAGCACATAGCACACACCCTGCAGGTTGCTGCCCAGCTGCGCCGCCAAGCGGATGCGCTGTGCCTCGCCACCGCTCAAGGTCGGCGCGCCCCGGTCGAGCGTGAGGTACGACAGGCCTACCTCTTCCAGGAACTCCAGCCGGCTCTGGATCTCGGGCACCAGGTCGCGTGCGATGTCGGCCTCGCGCACCGACATGCCGCCGTCGGCGCGCAGGCGCTCCACCCAGCGGCGCACGTCCGTCACGGACATCGCTGCGATGTCGGTGATGCCCACCCCCGCGAACTTCACGGCGCGGGCTGTCGCGTTCAGGCGGGTGCCGTGGCAGGTGGCGCAAGCGGTGTCCTGCAGGTCTTCCACCTCGGGCTCGGCAAAGGTCTGCTCGCGGCCCTTTTCCTTGTCGTCCTGCACCGAGTCATCGAACACCTTGCGCTGCTCTTTGGTGAGCTTGACGCCCGTGCCCACGCAGTCGGGGCACCAGCCGTGCTTGCTGTTGTAGCTGAACAGGCGCGGGTCCAGCTCGGCATAGCTGGTGGCGCACACCGGGCAGGCCCGCTTGGTCGAATACGCCTGCAGGTGGCCGATGCCTGCCGTGGGTTGCCCGCCTTCCATGGCTGCGGCCAGGTCCGCGATGCTGCTGAGCACGTGCACCACGCCCTTGCCGTGCGTGAGCGCCTGCGCCAGCGACTCGCGCAGCAGGGCTTCGTTGTCGGGAGAGACGTCGATGCTGGCCACCGGCAGCTCGATGGTGTGCTCCTTGAACCGGTCGATGCGCGGGAAGTTGGTGGTGGGCAAAAAGTTGCCGTCCACGCGCAGGTGCGTGAAGCCGCGGGGCCGCGCCCAGTCGGCCAGCTCGGTGTACACGCCCTTGCGGTTCATCACCAGCGGCGCGAGCAGCCCGATGTGCTGGCCGCGGAACTGCGTGAGCAGCTGGGCGGCGATGCTCTCGGGGGTTTGCGGCTGCACTGCGGCGCCGTCGTTCACGCAGTGCTGGGTGCCCAGCTTGACGTACAGCAGGCGCAGGAAGTGCCACACCTCGGTGGTCGTGCCCACGGTGGACTTGCGCCCGCCGCGCGACAGGCGCTGCTCGATGGCCACGGTGGGCGGTATGCCGTACACCGCATCCACCTCGGGCCGGCCAGCGGGCTGCACGATGGACCGTGCATAGGCGTTGAGCGATTCGAGGTAACGGCGCTGGCCCTCGTTGAACAGGATGTCGAACGCCAGCGTGGACTTGCCCGAGCCGCTCACGCCGGTGACCACATTGAACTTGCCGCGCGGAATGTCCACGCTCAGGTTCTTGAGGTTGTGCTCCTTGGCGTTGACGATTTGTATGGCATTTTTGGCCTCCACCGCTTTACCATCCAGCGCCACCAGCTCTCTTTTTCGTAGCGCTGCGGCTTTCTCGTGCACCGAGTGGCCGCCCACGCCCAACGTGAGTTCGTAGTCGCGCAGCGCCTGGCCGGTGTGCGACGTGGGGTGCTGGCGCACGTCTTCGGGCGTGCCCTCGGCCACGACCAGGCCACCGGCATAGCCGCCTTCGGGCCCCAGGTCGATGAGCCAGTCGCTCGCGCGGATCACGTCCAGGTTGTGCTCGATGACGATGAGCGAATGCCCCGCGTCGATGAGCTTGCGCAGCGCGCGCATGAGCTTGGCGATGTCGTCGAAATGCAGGCCCGTGGTGGGCTCGTCGAACAGGAACAGCGTGCCCTTGCGCGCCACGGCCTGTCGCGACTTGCTTTGCACCCGCGCCGCCTCGGCCAGGAAGCCCGCGAGCTTGAGGCGCTGCGCCTCGCCGCCGCTGAGCGTGGGCACGGGCTGGCCCAGTGCCACGTATTCCAGCCCAACGTCCACGATGGGCTGCAGCGCACGGATCACGTCGCGGTCGGCGGCGAACAGCGCGGCGGCTTCGGCCACGGTGAGGGCCAGCACGTCGGCCACATTCAGCGTCCTACCGCCCCGCTCGATGGTGATCTCCAGGATCTCGGGGCGGTAGCGCTTGCCGTCGCAGTCCGGGCAGCGCAGGTACACGTCCGACAAGAACTGCATCTCCACATGCTCGAAGCCCGAGCCGCCGCAGGTCGGGCAGCGCCCGTCGCCGCTGTTGAAGCTGAACTTGGCGGCGGTGTAGCTGCGCTGCTTGGACAGCGGCGCCACGGCGAACAGCTCGCGGATGCTGTCCCATGCGCCCACATAGCTCACCGGGTTGGAGCGCGCGGTCTTGCCGATGGGGGACTGGTCCACGAACACCACGTCCGACAGGTGGTCGGCGCCCAGCATGCGGTCGTGCGCGCCCGGCGAGTCGGTGGCCTTGCCGAAGTGGCGCAGCAGCGCGGGCGCCAGCACGTCCTGGATCAGGCTCGACTTGCCCGAGCCGCTCACGCCCGTCACGGTGACCAGGCGCTGCAGCGGGAACTCGACGGACACGTTCTGCAGGTTGTGCTCGCGCGCACCTTCCAGGATGAGGCGCGGGGTGGATTCGGTCACCATGCGCTTGAAGCCGAAGCCCACATGCTTGCGGCCGCCCAGGTAGGCGCCGGTGAGCGTGTCGGCATGGCGCAGGTCGGCGGTGGTGCCGTCGAACACGATCTGCCCGCCCAGCCGGCCCGGGCCGGGGCCCATGTCGATCATGCGGTCGGCCGCGAGCATCACCGCCGGGTCGTGCTCCACCACCACCAGGGTGTTGCCCGCGTCGCGCAGGCGCAGCATGGCCTCGGTGATGCGGTGCATGTCGCGCGGGTGCAGGCCGATGCTGGGCTCGTCCAGCACGAACAGCGTGTTGACCAGGCTGGTGCCCAGCGCAGTGGTGAGGTTGATGCGCTGCACCTCGCCGCCGCTGAGCGTGCGGCTTTGGCGGTCGAGCGTGAGGTAGCCGATGCCCACGTCGCACAGGTAGCGAAGGCGCGTGGTGATCTCTTCGTGCAGCAGCTTCAGCGCCAGCGCATCGCCACCGGCCGCGGCGTCGCCCACGGGCAGCTCCATGCGGTCGAAGAAGCGGCGCAGCCGGTCGATGGGCAGCAGCATCAGGTCGTGCAGGCACAGTCCGGGCAGTGCTTCGAGCTGCGCGCGCGACCACTGCACGCCCTCGGGCATGAAGCGGCGGGCCGGGTCGACCGCGGCGTCCGCGTCGTCCTTGCTGCCCACGCGCCACAGCAGGCTTTCGGTCTTGAGGCGCGCACCCGCGCAGGTGGGGCACGGCGTGTAGCTGCGGTACTTGGACAGCAGCACGCGGATGTGCATCTTGTAGGCCTTGCTCTCCAGGTACTCGAAGAAGCGTTTGATGCCGTACCACTGCTTGCTCCACTGCCCGTCCTTGTAGCCGGGCGCGCCGCCGATGACCCATTTCTTCTGGTCGTCGGTGAGCTTGTTCCAGGGCGTGTCGCGCGGGATGCCGGCGGTTTCGGCATGGCGCATGAGGTCGTCCTGCGCCTCTTTCCAGGCTGGGGTCTGGATGGTCTTGATGGCGCCGGCGCGCAGCGTGAGCTTGTCGTTGGGGATGACGAGGCCGTAGTCCACGCCGATCACGCGGCCGAAGCCCCGGCAGCTCTCGCACGCGCCCACGGCGGAGTTGAACGAGAACATCGAGGGGATCGGGTCGCTGTAGCGCAGGTCGCTGTCGGGGCAGTGCAGGCCGGTGGAGAAGCGCCAGAGCTCGGGTGCGGGTTCCACGGCTTCCGTTCGCGCCCCGCTTGTCGACACGCTGTCCCGGCCTTCGACAGGCTCAGGCTGAACGGCCTGGGCGGGGGGGAGCACATAGACGTTCAGCCGACCCGTGCCACGCTTGAGTGCGACCTCGATGGCCTCGACCACGCGCGCCTTCTCGGCATTGCCCAGGCGAAAGCGGTCCGCCACCACATCGAGCACCTTGCGCGGGCCGGTGGGCGTGGCCACTTCGCGCTCGGCCTGTACCTTGGTGAAGCCGCTGGCCGACAGCCACTGCTCCACCTGCTCGGGCGACGTGCCGCCCGGCAGCTCGACCGGGAAGGTCAGCACGATGCGCGGGTCGCCCGCCTCGGCGCTGCGGCGCTGCAGCTCGGCGTAGATGGTTTCGGGCGAGTCGTGGCGCACGGGCTGCGCGGTCTCCTTGTCGAACAGCTGGCCGGCGCGCGCGAACAAGAGCTTCAGGTGGTCGTTGAGCTCCGTCATCGTGCCCACGGTGGAGCGGCTGGAGCGCACGGGGTTGGTCTGGTCGATGGCGATGGCGGGCGGCACGCCCTCGACCTTGTCCACCGCCGGCTTGTCCATGCGGTCGAGGAACTGGCGCGCGTAGGCGCTGAAGGTCTCCACGTAGCGGCGCTGGCCCTCGGCGTACAGGGTGTCGAACACCAGGCTGGATTTGCCCGAGCCGCTCGGGCCGGTGACCACCGTGAGCTCGCCGGTGCGGATGTCCAGATCCAGGTTCTTGAGGTTGTGCTGGCGTGCGCCGCGGATACGGATCAGTCCCTGGGTCATGGAAGCGTCTTTCTGGGGTAAGGCGGAACATTCTAGGGACGCCGGGCCGGGTCTGCCGGGCCGCGCGCATTACCCCCGCACCGCGGTGCACGCGGGTTTGACAAGGCGCAAAAGCCCTTGGCGAAGGGGTGTTTTTCTCGGACAAACCCTTTAAAAGCTTCAAATACATGCGCTTAGACTGAACTCTTACGCAAAGACACAAAGAGGAGACAACCATGAACCGATGGCAGATACGGTGGGGCGGGGCCGCCGCCCTGGCGCTGGGCCTGGCCACGGCCGGCCATGCGCAGATCCTGATCGGGCAGACGGCGGGCTTTTCAGGCCAGGTGGCCGCGGGCGTGAAGGAGACCACCGACGGCGCCAAGCTCTATATCGACATGGTCAACGCCAAGGGCGGCGTCAACGGCCAGAAGATCGAGCTGACCTCGCTGGACGACAAGTTCGACCCCAAGATCGCGGCCGAGAACGCCCGCAAGCTGATCGAGGACAACAACGTGCTGGCGCTGTTCCTTACGCGGGGCACGCCGCACACCGAGGCCATGATCCCGCTGCTGGAAAAGCACGGCGTGGCCCTGGTGGCGCCCTCCACCGGCGCCATGGTGCTGCACCAGCCGGTGCGCAAGTACATCTTCAACGTGCGTGCCACCTACCAGCGCGAGGCAGAAAAGGCCATGACCCACCTGGCCTCCATGGGCATCTCGCGCATTGGCGTGGTGTATGCGGACGACAGCTTCGGCGCCGACGGCGTGGCGGGGGCCCAGAAAGGCCTGGCGGGCGCCAAGCTCACGCCCGTGGTGCTGGAGAAGTTCGACCGCGCCAAGCCGGACTTCACGGCCATCGCCGCCAAGGTGGCCAAGGCCGATACCCAGGCGGTGCTGATCATCGCCTCGGGCTCGACCGTGGTGGAGGCGAACACCGCCTTTCGCACCGCGGGCTCGGCCGCGCAGATCGTGACGCTGTCCAACAATGCCTCGGGCGGCTTCATCAAGAGCCTGGGCGCCAACGCGCGCGGCGTGATCGTGACGCAGGTCTACCCCAACGAGCGGGCCGTGACCTACCCCATGGTCAAGGAGGCGCAGGAGCTGGCCAAGGCCAAGGGCGCGGGCGACATCACCCCGGCCATGCTGGAAGGCTATGCGGCCGCCAAGGTGCTGGTGGAAGGCATCAGGCGCGCCGGCCCCAAGCCCACGCGCGAGAAGCTCCATGCGGGCCTGGAGAGCATCAAGAAGCTGGACCTGGGCGGGCTGGAGGTGAGCTACAGCCCCGAGGACCACACGGGCCTGGACTTTGCCGATTTGTCCATCATCGGCACGGACGGCAAGTTCCGGCGGTGACGGCTGGCAGAGCTGCAGCGGCAGTGGGCGCGGGCGGGCGCGCAGCATGGAATGCCGCCACTACGCGTTTCTACAGATGCCTTGTCATGGTCCGTCCCTAAACTCCCCACCCTTACAAGAAAGAGAGACACCATGACCGTTCCCGGCCCCCTGGCGAAACGCGCGGCCCTGCTGCTGGCCCTGGCACTGGGCATCGCCCACGCCGCCCACGCCCAGATCCTCATCGGCCAGACCGTGGGCGTGACCGGCTCGGCCGCCGCCACCGTGGCCGAGTCCACGCAAGGGGCCGCCCTGTACATCGACCACGTGAACGCGCGCGGCGGCGTGGGCGGGCAGAAGGTGGAGGTGGTGCTGCTCGACGACAAGTTCGACCCCAAGCTCACGCTGGAGAACACCAAGACGCTGATCGAGCAGAAGAACGTGGTCGGCCTGTTCATGACCCGCGGCACGCCGCACACGCAGGGCATCATCCCGCTGCTGGAGCAGCACGGCGTGCCCCTCGTCGGCCCGTCCACCGGCGCCATCGCGCTGCACCAGCCGGTCAGCAAGTACATCTTCAACGTGCGCGCGCCCTACCAGCGCGAGGTCGAAAAAGCCATCACGCACCTGAACACGCTGGGCATCAAGCGCATCGGCGTGGTGCATGTGGACGACACCTTCGGCGCCGACGGCCTGGCCGGGGCGCAGATCGGCTTCAAGGCCAACAACCTCGAAGCCGCGTTCGTCGAGAAGTTCGACCGCGCCAAGCCCGACTACAGCGCCATCGCACCGCGCGTGGCGGGCAAGCAGCCGCAGGCCGTCATTTTCATCGGCACCGGCGCTGCGGTGGTCGACGGCATCAAGGCGCTGCGCGGCGCGGGCGTCACGGGCCAGATCGTCACGCTGTCCAACAACGCCTCGGGCGGCTTCGTGAAGGCGCTGGGCGAACAGGCGCGCGGCGTGGTCGTCACGCAGGTGTTCCCGTCCGAACGGTCGCTGAACTACGCGGTCATCAAGGAGGCCATGGACCTCGCCCGCGCCAAGAACATCGCCGACCTCACGCCCGCCATGGTGGAGGGCTTCGTGACCGCCAAGGTGCTGGTCGAAGGCCTCAAGCGCGCCGGGCCCAAGCCCGACCGCGCCAAGCTGCAGGCGGGCCTGGAGAGCATCAAGAAGTGGGACCTGGGCGGCCTGGAGCTGAGCTACAGCCCCACGGACCACAGCGGGCTGGATTTTTCGGACCTGTCCATCATCGGCAGCGACGGGCGGTTCAAGCGCTGAGCTGGCCTCGCCCGGCCACAAGAAAAAAGCCCGGTGCCTGCATGGCACCGGGCTTTGCTTTCTGGATAGAAATCATGGGGATCTAGCGCGCCGCGCTGTCAGCCAAGCCCCATCCCACGATGCGCAGCATCAACGCATCGACGCTCACTGCGCGCTGGCGGCCGACGCAGGCGCTGACGCAGCCGATGCGGCAGCCGGCGTACTGGCCACGGGTTCGGGCGCGTGCACGGCGTCGGCGCCGTGCTTTTCACCGCCCATGTCGGCCTTGTCGCCCGCCTTGATGATCACGTACATCGACAGGGCAGCGAACAAAACGAAGCCAACAGCAATCTTCCACATAAATATCTCCTTGGTTCCCGCGAGGCGGGTTGGGGTTTGAGTTTGGGTTTGTTCAATCAAGGAGCCTGGGCGCTGCGTTGTAGGTTGTGCTGTGTGGCACAAGCCCCTTGATGGAACACAGGGCCCGTCCCTTGCGGGGCGGGCCCTGTGCACTCGTCAATGGCCGGTCAATGGCCGTTGTGGGCCATCAATCGTTGGCGTAGATGTCCACGTCCTTGGTTTCCTTGATGAACAGGCCGCCGATCACCACCGTTGCGCCGGCGATGATGATGGGGTACCACAGGCCGTTGTACATGTTGCCGGTCTGGGCCACGATGGCGAACGCCGTGGTGGGCAGCAGGCCGCCGAACCAGCCGTTACCGATGTGGTACGGCAGGGACATGGACGTGTAGCGGATGCGGGTCGGGAACATTTCCACCAGCATGGCGGCAATGGGGCCGTACACCATGGTCACCAGCAGCACCAGGTAGGTCAGGATCACGACGACCATGACCTTGTCGATGCGGGCAGGGTCTGCCTTGGTGGGGTAGCCGGCAGCCTTCAGGGCGTCGGCCACGGCCTTCTTGAACTCGCCGTCCTTCTTCTTGGCTTCGTCAGCGGGCAGGCCCTTGCTGGTGTACGACGTGATGACCGTCTCGCCGATCTTGATCGTGGCGGGCGTGCCGGCAGCGGCCGGGGCGTTCTCGTAGCTCACCGAAGCACCAGCCAGCACCTGCTTGGCGATGTCGCACGAGCTGGTGAACTTGGTGGTGCCGGTGGGGTTGAACTGGAACGAGCACTCGTCAGGGTTAGCCGTCACGACCACCTGGTTCTTGGCCTGGGCTTCGGCCAGGGCGGGGTTGGCCGCCTTGGTCAGCGCGCCGAACACGGGGAAGTAGGTCAACGCGGCCAGCAGGCAGCCTGCCAGGATGATGGGCTTGCGGCCGATCTTGTCGGACAGCGCACCGAACACGATGAAGAACGGCGTGCCGATGAGCAGCGAGATCGCGACGAAGATGTTGGCGGTGGCGCCATCGACCTTGAGCGCCTGCGTCAGGAAGAACAGCGCGTAGAACTGGCCCGAGTACCAGACCACGGCCTGGCCGGCAGTCAGGCCCACCAGGGCCAGGATCACGATCTTGAGGTTCTTCCACTCGCCGAAGGATTCCTTGAGCGGCGCCTTGGAGGTCTTGCCCTCGGCCTTCATCTTCTGGAAGGCGGGCGACTCGTTCATCGACAGGCGGATCCAGACCGAGATGGCCAGCAGCAGGATCGACACGATGAACGGAATGCGCCAGCCCCAGTCGGCAAAGGCTTCTTCGCCCATCACGGTGCGGGTGCCCAGGATCACCATCAGCGACAGGAACAGGCCCAGCGTGGCGGTGGTCTGGATCCAGGCGGTGTAGGCGCCGCGCTTGCCGTGCGGGGCGTGCTCGGCCACATAGGTGGCGGCACCGCCGTACTCACCGCCCAGGGCCAGGCCCTGCAGCAGGCGCAGCACGATCAGGATGACCGGAGCGGCCACGCCGATGGAGGCGTACGTGGGCAGGATGCCGACGATGAAGGTCGACAGGCCCATGATCAGGATGGTGACCAGGAAGGTGTACTTGCGCCCGATCATGTCGCCCAGGCGGCCGAAGAAGATGGCACCGAAGGGACGGACGATGAAGCCCGCGGCAAACGCCAGCAGCGCGAAGATGAACGCCGAGCCGGCATCCAGGCCGCTGAAGAACTGCTTGGCGATGATGGCCGCGAGCGAGCCGTACAGATAAAAGTCGTACCACTCGAAAACAGTGCCGAGCGACGACGCGAAGATGACCTTCCTCTCTTCGGGCGACATCGGCCGCGGTGCGGGATGAACGGTTGCCATGTGTGTGTCTCCTGTTGGTTTTGCAGACCGCGCTTCCGCGGCTGCGCCCATTGTTCGAGATGGCACTGACCACGCTCTGACGCCAAACCAACAAGAGCTTTCACCAAACTGACCGCTCTCTGACAACTTAAGGTGAAACCCGCAGGGCCCCTTTCAGCATCCGGAAATCGCTCACGCCTTGCCGGGTAAACCCGATGGGAGCTGGCTGACAGCCTCCCAGCCCGGGCCGTCGAACCACGCGTCGCCATCGAGGTAGGCACGCAGCATCGGCAGGCCGTCGAGACCCCAGAAAAGCTTGCCGTCCACCTCGAACGCCGGCACGCCGAAAACGCCCGCCGCCTGCGCGGCTTCGGTGTTGGCGCGCAGCAGGGCCTTGGGGCCGTCGCTGGCCGCATCCTCGCCGGGACGCAGCTGGTCCGCGAGCTGCGCGGCCAGGTCGGCCAGGCGCGCGGCATCGAGCGCGTCGTGCCCGCCCTGCCACACATGGCGCAGCACCGTGCCCGCCACGAAGCGGTTGATGTGCCCGTCGTCGCTGCACGCCAGCGCCGTGCGCAGCAGGGGCAGCGGGTTGAACGGGTGCCGCGCGGGCATCTGCAGCAGCGTGCCCTGCGCATGGCCCAGCCAGGTCACGTGGCGGTAGGTCCAGTCGCGCTTGGGGGCGATGCCTGCGGGGCCAGGGTTGGCATGCTGCTGCAGCAATGCACCCAGCAGCACGGGCTTGTAGGCCACGCTATAGCCCAGGCCCTCCAGCACCTCGGGCAGGCGCTCGAACGCGAGCCAGGCATAGGGGGAGACGAAGTCGAGGTAGAACGTGATGCGCTTCATGGCGGGGTCTCCGGGAACGCGTTGTGCGTTCTTATGTGCTTGTCGCGTTCAGATCGATGCCGGCGCGGCCGAGCAGCTTGGCCCAGATGCTGCGCCGCAGGCTGGAGTCCGCGCCCGACCATAGCCGTATCTCATCCAGCGTGCGAAAGCAGCCTTCGCAATGGCTGCGGTCGGGTGACATGCGGCACACCGAGATGCACGGTGATGCCACCGGCTCGGCATTGTCAGCATCAAAATGACCGCTACCGCTCAACTGGCGAGCGCGAGCAGCTAGCAAATCAATAGCATTCATGCCGCGGGCTGCGTGCCGGCCTCCACGGGCGCCAGCACCACGTCCACCACGGGTGCGCCCGTCAGGCGCTGCAGGTCGCTCGGGTGCAGCGGGAACACGCTGTGCGGATGCCCGGCCGCCGCCCACACCACGTCGAAGCGCAGCAGGTCCTGGTCGATCAGCGTGACGGGCGGCGTGGCGTGCGCCACGGGCGAGACGCCGCCGATGGAAAAGCCGGTGCGCGACTTCACGAAGTCGGCATCGGCCCGGCCGATCTTGCCGCCCACGTGGGCCTCGACCTTTTTCTCGTCCACGCGCCGGTCGCCCGAGGTGACCACCAGCACGGCCACGTCGTCGCTCTTGCGCCGAAAGATGATGCTCTTGGCCACCTGCCCCACCAGGATGCCCAGCGCGTCGGCCGCCTGCTGCGCGGTGCGCGCGGCGTCGTCCAGCATCTGCGGCATGTGGGGGTGGTTCAGCGTTTGCAGCGCCGCAGCCACACGCTGCACGCCCTCGGGAAGGTTCTTCAGTTCAGCTCCACACACGGTCGTCATCTCCTGCGCCGATGGCGCTATCCCGCGCGTTTGGTGAGCAATGCATTCGCTGCGCGGGAATGGGGTTTACGGTTCAGGAACCCACTGATGTAGGCCCCGGCATCGATGAGCTTATCAAGATCGATGCCCGTCTCGATACCCATGCCGTGCAGCATGTAGACCACGTCCTCCGTCGCCACATTGCCGGTGGCGCCCTTGGCATACGGGCAGCCGCCCAGGCCCGCCACGGACGACTGGTAGTTCCACACCCCCAGCTCCAGCGCGGCCAGCGTGTTGGACAGCGCCTGGCCGTAGGTATCGTGGAAGTGGCCCGATACATCGTCGATGCCGAAATGCTTCAGAGTCGCTTCCAGCGCACGCTGCACCTTGCGCGGCGTGCCCACGCCGATGGTGTCGGCCACGTCCACGCGCTGCACGCCGATGCCCTGGAGCAGGCCGGCGAGGTACTCCACCCGCTCGGGCGCGATCTCGCCCTCGTACGGGCAGCCCACGGTGCAGCTCATCGCGCCGCGCACGCCGATGCCGGCCGCCAGCGCCGCCTCGACCACGGGCGCGAAGCGCTCGATGCTCTCGGCGATGGAGCAGTTGATGTTCTTCTGGCTGAACGCCTCGCTGGCCGAGCCGAAGACCACGATCTCGTCGGGCCGGTCCGCCACCGCGGCTTCATAGCCCTTGAGGTTGGGGGTGAGCACCGAGTAGCGCACGCCGGCCACACGGTTCACGCCCTGCATCACCTCGTGGTTGTCGGCCATCTGCGGCACCCACTTGGGGCTCACGTAGCTCGTCACCTCGATCTCTTTCAGGCCCGCGTCCTGCAGGCGGTGCACCAGCGCGATCTTGACCTCGGCGGGCACGGGCGATTTCTCGTTCTGCAGCCCGTCGCGCGGGCCGACATCGATGAGTTTGACGCGGGAAGGAATGCTCATGGTGGGGCTACCTGAAAAAAAGGACGTGGAGCGTTGCGGGCCTGGGCCGGCCACCCGCAGCGCGCTGTGCGCGAGGCCCGACAGCAGGGTCGGGGTGGGGGCCGGGCGGACGCCTTCCATTGTCCGGGCTTCGGCGGCGCGGCACCACCTCATATCCTGCCAGACCACTCTCCGCTCGTGCCATTGCGGCACCCCGGCGCTGCCACTACGCACCAGCCCCCTCGTCCATCTCCTGGCGCAGCAGCGCCACCATCTGCACCGCCGCCAGCGACAGGCGCCGCCCCCGCAGCGTGACCAGGCCGATGGGCCGGCGCAGCGACGGCTGCTTGAGCGGCCGGGCCACCACCTCGGGCCGGCGCACCACCTGCGCGGCCAGCTCGGGCAGCGCGCTCACGCCCAGCTGCGCGGCCACCATGGCCGCGATGGTGGCCAGATGCTCCACCTCGTAGCGCGGCGCAAAGCGGATGCGGTGCGTGAGCAGCGCCTCGTCGGCGTACTGGCGCACGCTGGTGCCGGCGGGCATGGAGATGTGCGGCAGGTCGACCACATCGGCCCAGGCCAGCGCACCGCGGCCGCGCGCCAGCGGGTGGGCGCGGGCCAGCAGCAGCACGAAGCGGTCGGACGACAGCGGGGTGTAGTCGAGGTCGGCATACGCGGGGTTGGCGGCGGTGAGCGCGAAGTCCACGCGCCCTGCGCGCACCATGTCGAACGCCGGGCCCGCCAGGCTGTCGAACAGCTCCAGGTGCACGCCCGGGTGCCCCGCCGCAAACCGCGCGAACGCGCGGGGCACCACCCCCGCCGCCAGCGACGGCAGCGCCGCCAGCGCGAGCCGCCCCACCTGCACCTGCGCCACGGCCTGCACGCGGCGCACCGTCTCATCCATCTGGTGGCGCAGAAAGCGGGCCTGCTCGGCAAACACCTCGCCCGCCTGCGTGAGCTGCACCGTGCGCGTGGTGCGATCGAACAGGCGCGCGCCCAGCATCTCTTCGAGCCGCGCGAGCGTGCCCGACACCGCCGACTGCGACAGGTGCATCTGCAGCGCGGTGCGCCGAAAGCTCAGCGTGTCGGCCAGCGCCAGGAACACATCGACCTCGCGGGCCGTCCAATTGATCTTCATGGCCGATCAGTCTATCGAAAAATACGTCTGGACCGCGCAATGCGGCCTGCCTAGACTGCACCGCAAGACAACACAAGGAGACAACAGCATGGACATCTGTTCGCCGCGCAATGCACGCACGGTGGTCGTGGGCGGGGGCACCATGGGTGCGGACGTGGCCGTGGTCCTGGCCCGTGGCGGCGCCCGGGTCACGGTGGTGGACCCGCACACCGCGCGGCGCGACCTGCTCTTGCCGCACATTGCCGCCGAGCTCGACGCCGCCGGCCTGGCCGCGGGCGCAGGCCCTGTGGAGGTGTGCGCCAGCCTTCAGGACGTGGCCTGGGACGGCGTGGTGCTGGTGGTCGAATGCATCACCGAGCAACTGGCCGCCAAGCAGCATCTGTTTGGCGAGCTGGTGGCCCTGGCGCCGGCCAGCGCGGTGCTGGCCAGCAACAGCTCGGGCTTTCCGATCAGCGCCATTTCGCACGGCCTGCCCACCGCGCAGCGCATGCTGGGCCTGCACTTCTTCATGCCCGCGCACCTGGTGCCGCTGGTGGAAGTGGTGCTGGGCGAGCGCAGCGACCCCACGCTGGGCCAGTGGCTGCACGGCTTCATGCGGCGCTGCGGCAGCGTGCCGGTGCTGGTGAAGAAGGACAAGCCGGGCTTTCTGGCCAACCGCATGCAGCATGCGCTGTCGCGCGAGGCTTTTGCACTCATCGACGAAGGCATCGCATCGCCCGAAGACGTGGACGCCGCCGTGCGCTTTGGCTTCGGCTTTCGCTTTCTGGCCGCAGGCCCGGTGCTGCAGCGCGACCACGCGGGCATCGAGGTGCACTGCGCGGCCGCGGCCACCATGTACCCCACGCTCTCCAACACCGACGTGCCCGCCCAGGCGCTGCGCGACCGCGTGGCCCACGGCGATCTGGGCATGAAGACCGGCAAAGGCTTCTTCGACTGGCCCGAGGACCGCAAACGCGCCGAGCGCACCCGCTACGACACGCTGCTGCGCCAGGGCCTGGCCCTGCTGGCCAGCGAGCTGCCTGCCATCGAGCCCGCCAGCACACCCACCACGCAGGGAGCCACGCCATGAGCGCCACCAGCCAATGGACCGACCCGCTGATCGTCACCGTGGCGCCCAACGGTGCCTACAAGCTGCCCAGCGACCACCCCGCCGTGCCGACCACGCCGGCCACGCTGGCCGCCACCGCCAAGGCCTGCCTGGAGGCGGGCGCGGCCATGATCCACATGCACATCCGCGACGCCCAGGGCCGCCACAGCCTGGACGTGGAGGGCTACCGCGAAGCCCGGCGCGTGGTGCAGCACGCCGTGGGCGATGCGATGGTGGTGCAGATCACCAGCGAAGCCGCGGGCGTCTACCGCGCCCCGGCGCAGATCGCGATGGTCGAGGCGCTGCAGCCCGAGGCCGTGTCCATCGGCCTGCGCGAGATCGACCAGCCCGAGATCGGCGAGGCCGGCCTGCAGCGCTTCTTCACGGGCCTGGTGCAGCGCGGCTGCATGGTGCAGGTGATCCTCTACGACGTGGCCGACCTGCGCCGCTGGCAGGCGCTGCGCGCCCGCGGCGTGGTGCCCGATGCGCCGTGGTTCCTGCTGTTCGTGCTGGGCCGCTACAGCGCGGGCCAGACCTCGAGCCCGCGCGACCTGATGCCCTTCCTGGCCGCACACGAAGGACCGGAGCCCTGGGCCGTGTGCGCGTTCGGCGCGGCCGAGAACACCTGCATCACCGCCGCCGCGGTCTTCGGCGGGCATGCCCGCGTGGGGTTCGAGAACAACCTGCTGCGCAAGGACGGCAGCACTGCACCCGACAACGCGGCGCTGGTGCGTCAGGCGGTCGAGGCCGCTGCCGCGCTGGGGCGGCCTCTGGCCACGGCGCAGGACATCCGCCAGCGCTTCGGCGCGGGCTGAGCCTCGGCCCGGCTCTGCCCATTTTCATCACGCCATCAAACCCATCAGCCCGCGCGAGACGGGCCTTCATCCATCCGCAGGAGACACCATGCAACAACACCCCACCGCCCACGCCCAAGCCCCCGTACCGCAGGCCCGCCGGGCCACGCGACGCACGGCCATCCGCCTGGCGCTTGCGATGCCCGCCGCCTGGGCCCTGGCCCTGGGCACGGCAGGCCACGCCGTGGCCCAGACGGCCCCGGCCGCCTACCCCACCAAGACCATCCGCTTCGTGGTGCCCTACCCGCCCGGCGGCCCCACCGACCTGATGGCGCGCATGCTGCAGCCCGAGCTGCAAAGCCGGCTGGGCGTGACCGTGGTGGTGGACAACAAGGGCGGCGCGGGCGGCAACTCCGGCAGCGCCGAGGTGGCCAAGCAGGCGCCCGCCGACGGCCACACCCTGCTGCTGGCCGCCAGCGGCCCAATGGCGGTGAACCCGTCGCTGTACGCCAGCATGCCCTTCAACCCGCTGACCGACCTGGTGCCCGTTGTGCAGCTGTCGGCCTTTCCGCTGGTGCTGGAAGTGCACCCCTCGCTGGGCGTGAAGACGCTGGCGGAGCTGATCGCTCTGGCCAAGGCGGGCAAGCCGGTGCTGAGCTTTGCATCGGCCGGCAACGGCACGCCGCAGCACCTGGCGGGCGAGCTGTTCAACACCACCGCCCACGTGAAGATGGGTCACATCCCGTACCGCGGCGCGGGCCCCGCGCTCAACGACCTGCTGGGCGGGCAGGTGAACGTGATGTTCGACATCGTGGGCAGCTCGCTGCCGCACCTGCAGTCGGGCAAGCTCATCCCGCTGGCGGTCACGTCGGCCGAGCGCGCCAAGGTGCTGCCCAACGTGCCCACCATGGCCGAAGCGGGCCTGCCCGGCTACCAGATCACCGGCTGGCACGGCATCGCCGTGCGCGCGGGCACGCCGCAGGCCACCGTGGACAAACTCAACGCCACGGTGAATGCGATCTTCAAGGAGCCCGCGTTCCGCGCCAAGTGGGAGGCCATCGGCACGCCGGTGGTGGCGGGCACAGCGGCAGACTTCGGTGCGCTGATCAAGTCCGACGCGCTGCGCCTGGGCAAGCTGGTGCGCGATGCGGGTGTGACGATGGATTGACTGAATGACTGGCTGACTGGCTGACGCCGGGCGATCCCTCAGCGGCAGCGCGCGGCCGCAGGCGCAGCAGCAGCCAGCCCGCCGACAAGACCGAAAAAGCGGCGAAAGGATGTGGAGCTCATGCCCGCGATGGCAGAGGTTGGTGCCGCCAGCGGCGCGCCGGGTCAGTACCCCCGCCCGGGGTCCACGGTGCCTGCCACCGCCTCGCCGCGCTCCATGGCAGCCATCTTGCGCGTGATTTGCGCAATGCTCTCTTCCCGCAGGGTGCGGGCCGAGGTGTGGGGTGTGGCGGTGATCTTCGGGTGCAGCCAGAACGGGTGGCCCACCGGCAAAGGCTCGGTACGGAACACGTCCAGCGTGGCGCCTGCGATGTGCCCGCTGTCGATCAGTGCCAGCAGGTCTTCTTCGACCAGGTGCGCGCCCCGCGCCACGTTGACCACATAGCCGCCGGGCTGCAGGCGTGACAGCGTGTCGCGGTTGATGATGTCCTGCGTGTCGGGCGTGAGCGGCAGCAGGTTGACCAGCACGCGGCTGGCGGCCAGAAAGTCGTGAAAGCCCTCTGCGCCGCTGAAGCCGCGCACGCCGTCCACCACCTTGGGAGACCGGCTCCAGCCGTTCACCGGAAAGTCGAAATGCGCCAGCGCCCGCGCCACCCGCTCGCCGAGCACACCGAGGCCCATCACGCCCACCGAAAACTCCGATCGCACCCGCGGCCGGCGAAAGCCCCAGCGGCCGGCGCGCATGTCGCCCTCGTACGCGTCCAGCTCGCGAAAATGGCGCACTACGGCGTGGCACACGTATTCGGCCATCTGCACGGCCATGCCCCCGTCGTCAATGCGCACGATCTGGCAGCCCGGCGGCATGCGCAGCTTGAGCAGCGCGTCCACCCCTGCGCCGATGTTGAACAGCGCCCGCAAGGCAGGCTGCTCATCCAGGAACTGCTGGGGCGGCGCCCAGACCACGGCGTAGTCGGCCTGCGGTGCCCCCGGCTGCCACACGCTGATGTGGGCATGGGGCAAGGCAGCGGCAAGCCCCTGCAGCCAGGGCTCGATCTTGGTGTCGGTACAGCAAAGGGTGATGTTCATGCGGTCAAGGGTAACTGCATTGGCGCCACTCGGATGTCGCGCACGGGTTGCGGTGGAGCCGTGTGGTACCCCGCACCTCTCATGGACTCCATCCTTCTATACCGTTCGGGCTGAGCTTGTCGAAGCCTTGCGCGGCGCATCGACAAGCTCAGCGTGAACGGGTTTTCAGGATGAACGGGTTTTTATCGGGGGAAGACCCAGAGGTGACGCGCCAGCGGCTTACGCCGCCACCGCCAGCTTGAGCAGCTCCGCGCCTTCCGTCACCTGGTCGCCAGGCGCGTACAGCAGCTCCTGCACCACGCCATCGGCCGGCGCGGCAATGGTGTGCTCCATCTTCATGGCTTCCATCACGGCCAGCGGCTGGCCCTTGGTGACGGCATCGCCCGCCTTCACGGCAAACGACACCACCTTGCCGGGCATGGGGGCCGTGAGCCGCCCGCCCTCGGCCGCCGACTCGCCCGCATGCGCGAGCAGGTCGATGGCGGTGATCTGCGTGGCGCCGCGGGGCGTGAACACATGGTCCACCTCGCCCTGGGCGTACACCGCAGCGCGGGTGCGCTGGCCGGCGAACTGCAGTTCGATGCCGCCGGATTGTTCCGCAAACACCAGCGGCCCGGCCACGGCCGCGTCGCCCTCGCCTACCACCAGGTGCAGCGTGCCGTCACGCTCGTAGGTGAGCCAGGCCTTGGCGTGCTCGCCGCCGAACTCGAACTCGAAGCGGCGGCGCGTGAGCGCGTGCGAATGGAATCCGTCGCGGCGGCTGAAGGGGTCTGCGCCTTCGCTGGCGCGCTCGTTCAGCAGCGTCTGCGCCACGGCGGCGGCAGCAGCCAGCGGAAGGCCCACCGGCTCCTGGTGGAACAGCACCGCTTGCTCGCGCGGGATCAGCGCGGTGTCGAGCTGCGCACCGGCAAAGGCACCGGTGCGCGCCACGCGGCGCAAGAACTGCACGTTGGTTGCCAGGCCCACGATGTGCGTCTGCGCCAGGGCCTGGTCCAGCCGCGCCAGGGCCTGCTCGCGCGTGTCGCCGTGCACGATGAGCTTGGCCACCATGGAGTCGTAGAACGGGCTGATCGCATCGCCCTGGCGCACGCCGGAGTCCACGCGCACCGCGCCCCTCTCGAACGTCACGCAGTCGGGCAACGCATACACGTTGAGCGCGCCGGTGGCGGGCAGGAAGTTGTTGTCGGGGTTCTCGGCGCAGATGCGGGCTTCGATGGCATGGCCGGTGATGCGCAGGTCTTGCTGCTTCACCGGCAGCGGCTCGCCCGAAGCCACGCGCAGTTGCCACTCCACCAGGTCCAGGCCGGTGATGGCCTCGGTCACCGGGTGTTCCACCTGCAGGCGGGTGTTCATTTCCATGAAGTAGAACTTCATCTGGTCGGGCCGCTCGTAGCCACCCGGCTGCTCCACGATGAACTCCACCGTGCCCGCGCCCACGTAGTTCACGGCCTTGGCGGCGGCCACCGCGGCTTCGCCCATCTGCTGGCGCAGCGCGGGCGTCATGCCGGGGGCGGGGGCTTCTTCCAGCACCTTCTGGTGGCGGCGCTGCACGGAGCAGTCGCGCTCGAACAGATACACCACGTCGCCGTGCGTGTCGCCGAACACCTGGATCTCGATGTGGCGCGGGCGCTGCACGTACTTTTCGACCAGCACCGCGTCGTCGCCAAAGCTGTTGATCGCCTCGCGCTGGCAGGATGCGAGCGCGGCGGCGAAGTCCTCGCTCTTGTCCACCGCGCGCATGCCCTTGCCGCCACCGCCGGCGCTGGCCTTGATGAGCACGGGGTAGCCGATGCGGTCGGCCTCGCGCTGCAGCAGCGCCGGGTCCTGGTCGCTGCCGTGGTAGCCGGGCACCAGCGGCACGCCGGCCTTTTCCATGAGCTGCTTGGATTCGGCCTTGAGCCCCATGTCCTTGATGGCCGAGGGTGGCGGGCCGATGAAGACCAGGCCTGCTGCCGCGCAGGCGTGGGCGAAGTCTTCGTTCTCGGACAGGAAGCCGTAGCCGGGGTGGATGGCCTGTGCACCCGTGGCCTGGGCGGCTTCGATGATGCGCTCCCAGCGCAGGTAGCTGTCCTTGGGCGCGCTGCCGCCGATGTGCACGGCCTCGTCGCACACGGCCACGTGCTTGGCGTTGGCGTCGGCATCGGAGTACACGGCGACGGTCTTCACGCCCAGACGTTTAGCGGTCGCCGCTACACGGCAGGCGATCTCTCCGCGATTGGCGATCAAGATTTTTTTGAACATTTAGGCCACCTTGGCAGAACCAGAAAAGAAAGAAGACAAGCGCCGCACCACGGCGCGCAGAAACTTGAACAGCACCACCAGCAGCAGCACCGACACGGCCACCATCACCACCAGTGCGATGCCGAAGGCCACCGGGTGCTGCGTGGCCAGCCACACCACGGCCACCACCAGGCCGTCTTCGAAGAAGGACAGCAGCCAGTTGGAGAACGGCTCGGGCGAGGTGTTGGCCGCCGCACGCGTGGTCATCTTGGTGGCCATCGACGTGGCGGCCAGCGACCCGCCCAGCAAGCCCGCCACCACGCCCATGGTGGCGTTATCGGCACCGAACACGCCCGCGGCCAGCAGGGCCCCGCCGGGCACGCGGATGACGGTGTGCACGGCGTCCCAGGCGCTGTCGATCCACGGGACCTTGTCCGCAAAGAACTCGACCAGCATCAGGCCGCCCGCCACCAGCAGCACCAGCGGGTTCTGCAGCACGTGCAGAC
Organism: Acidovorax sp. NPDC077693; assembly: GCF_044542805.1. NCBI lineage: Bacteria > Pseudomonadati > Pseudomonadota > Betaproteobacteria > Burkholderiales > Comamonadaceae > Acidovorax > Acidovorax sp. NPDC077693. The sequence continues at coordinate 87,694 of NZ_JBITVD010000022.1, forward strand.
CGGGGGGCAAGGGCATCCAGCCCAGGGCCCCCATCCCGCCGACGATGAAGACCACCGCGTACAGACGGAATCCGCTGGCCCAGCCCAGCGCGGCGGCCAGCGCCAGCAGGCTGGGCATGTCGAGCCGCGCGGTGGCTGTGGCCGCCGCATCGCCCACCGCGCGCGCCGTGCCGCCATCCACGTGGAGCCCCAGCGTGTGGAGCCACTGCACGATGTTGAGCCAGAGCTGGTCCATGGTCGTGTGTCCTCAGACGTCAGGCCAGAAACCATGCCGGTTTGCGTTTGTTCAGGAACGACTGCACGCCTTCCTTGCCTTCGTCGCTGGCGCGGATGTCGGCAATGCCCTGCACGGTGGCGGCGATCAGCCCCGCATTGATCTCGCGCTCGGCCACGTCCAGCACCAGCTTCTTGCAGGCGCGCACGGCGTGGGGGCTGGCGCTGGTCAGGGCCTTGAGCAATTCGTCGACCTTGGCGTCGAGCTGGTCTGCAGACACCACCTCGTGCACGAAGCCGGTGCGCAACGCCTCGGCCGCGCCGAAGCGCTCGGCCGTGAGGAAGTAGCGGTGCGCTGCGCGGGGCCCCATGGCGCGGATCACGTAGGGGCTGATGGTGGCGGGGATGAGCCCCAGCTTCACCTCGCTCAGGCAAAAGCCCGCCGTGTCCACCGCCACCGCCATGTCGCACGCGGCCACCAGGCCCATGCCACCGGCGTACACATCGCCCTGCACACGCGCGATGGTGGGTTTGGGACATTCGTAGATCACGCGCAGCATCTCGGCCAGCTTGCCCGCGTCGGCCACGTTCTCGTCGCGGGTGTAGTCGGCCATGCGGCGCATCCAATTGAGGTTGGCGCCCGCGCAGAACGCGGGGCCCTCTGCGGCCAGCACCACGGCGCGCACGTCGGCGCGCGCGCCCACTTCGGTGAAGGCCGCCGTCAGCTCGGCGATGACCTCGTCGCTGAAGGCGTTGCGGATCTCGGGCTGCGTGAGCGTGATGCGCGCCACGGCGCCGATGTAGGTGATGGACAGGTTCTGGCTCATGGCGTGGGCGGGTTTTGCAGGAAGTAGACAAGGTCCAGCTCGGGGCTGGGCTGGCCCAGGGCGGTCAATGCGGCGGTGATCTGGCCCCGGTGGTGCGAGCCGTGATTGAACACATGCGCCAGCGTGGCGGCAAACGGCAACGATGCCTGCGTGCCGCGCATGGTGGTGTAGTCGAGCGTGCCGTTCCACCGGTCTGCCGGCAACGAGGCGATCAACGGTGCCCAGCGGGCAGCGCCCGCGCGCAAGCGAGCATCGAGCCGCGCGCGGTCGCTCTCCAGCTCGGCGTCCAGCGCCACCTTGGGCGATGTGCCTTCGGCAAACCGCACGAACCACAGATGGTGCTCGCCCACCAGCAGGTGGTTGAGCGTGCCGTGGATGCTTTTAAAGAACAGGCCCGCATCGTGCCGGTAGGCCTCTTCAGGCAGTGCCTGCACGGCGTCGAGCAGGCGCGCCGTGGCCCACACGTTGTAGCGTGCAAGCTGTGTGAAGTGGGCGACGGCGTCCATGGCGGCTCCCGGCACGGTCACATGCGGAACAGGCCGAACCTGGTGTCTTCAATGGGCGCATTGCGCGTGGCGGCCAGGCCCAGCGCCAGCACGCGGCGGGTATCGGCCGGGTCGATCACGCCGTCGTCCCACAGGCGCGCGGTGGCGTAGTAGGGGTGGCCCTGGTCTTCGTACTGGCGGCGGATGGGGGCCTTGAAGGCTTCTTCTTCCTCGGCGCTCCACTGGCCGCCCTTGCCCTCGATGCCGTCGCGCTTGACGGTGGCCAGCACGCCTGCGGCCTGCTCGCCGCCCATGACGCTGATGCGCGCGTTGGGCCACATCCACAAAAAGCGGGGGCTGTACGCGCGGCCGCACATGCCGTAGTTGCCTGCGCCAAAACTGCCGCCGATGATGATGGTGAACTTGGGAACGCTCGCCGTGGCCACGGCCGTGACCATCTTGGCGCCGTTGCGCGCGATGCCCTCGTTCTCGTACTTGCGGCCGACCATGAAGCCGGTGATGTTCTGCAGGAACACGAGCGGGATCTTGCGCTGGCAGCACAGCTCGATGAAGTGCGCGCCCTTGAGGGCCGACTCGGAAAACAGGATGCCGTTGTTGGCGATGATGCCCACGGCCATGCCTTCGATGCGCGCAAAGCCCGTGACCAGCGTGGTGCCGTAGCGGGCCTTGAACTCGTCGAACTCGCTGCCATCGACGATGCGGGCAATGATCTCGCGCACGTCGAAGGGCTTGCGCGTGTCCACCGGGATCACGCCGTACAACTCTTCTGCTACAAATTTAGGAGCTATTGGCGCTTGATCAGCCGGCGCCGGAGCCTTGTTTTTATTCAAATTGCGCACCGCATTGCGTGCCAGTTGCAGCGCATGCAGGTCGTTTTGCGCCAGGTGGTCGGCCACGCCCGACAGGCGCGTGTGCACGTCGCCACCGCCCAGGTCCTCGGCGGTGACGACCTCGCCCGTGGCGGCTTTGACCAGCGGCGGGCCGCCCAGAAAGATGGTGCCCTGGTTTTTGACGATGATGGACTCGTCGCTCATCGCCGGCACGTAGGCGCCGCCCGCCGTGCAGCTGCCCATGACCACGGCGATCTGCGAGATGCCCATGGCGCTCATGTTGGCCTGGTTGAAGAAGATGCGGCCGAAGTGGTCGCGGTCCGGGAAGACCTCGTCCTGGTTGGGCAGGTTGGCACCGCCCGAGTCCACCAGGTAGATGCAGGTGAGGTGGTTCTGCTGCGCCACTTCCTGCGCGCGCAGGTGCTTCTTGACGGTGAGCGGGTAGTAGGTGCCGCCCTTCACCGTGGCGTCGTTGCACACGATCATGCAGTCCACACCGCTCACGCGGCCGATGCCGGCAATCAGCCCCGAGCTGGGCGCATCGTTGTTGTACATGTTGAGCGCGGCCAGCGGCGCCAACTCCAGGAACGGTGTGCCCGGGTCGAGCAGCATCTGCACGCGTTCGCGCGGCAGCAGCTTGCCGCGCGCGGTGTGCTTGGCGCGGGCCGCTTCGCCGCCGCCCTGGGCGACCTTGTCGAGCTGGGCGCGCAGGTCGTCGACCAGCGTGCGCATGGCCGCGGCGTTGGCCAGGAAGTCCGCCGAGCGGGCGTTGAGTTGGGTGTCGAGAATCATGCAGGCTCCGTCGAATGTCGTATGGGTGGTGTGGTGCCACCGGCTGGCCGGTGGCACTGAAGGCCGCGGAGCAGGCCATGCGCGTGCCGCCGTGGAACCGGCTTTGCCGGGCCAGGGGCGGCGTCCCCCTCGGGGGAAGGCGCGAAGCGGCTCAGGGGGGTCATAGGTTCACGCGGTCTTGGCTTCGACCAGACCGAGCTGATCCTTCATCTCATCGCGGATCTTGAACTTCTGGATCTTGCCCGTCACCGTCATCGGGAAGCTGGTGACGAAGCGGATGTAGCGCGGCACCTTGTAGTGCGCGATCTGGCCTTTGCAGAAGGCACGAATGTCGTCTTCGGTCGGCTTGGTGCCCGGCTTGGCGATGATCCAGGCGCACAGCTCCTCGCCGTACTTGGCATCGGGCACGCCCACCACCTGCACGTCCTGCACCTGCGGGTGGCGGTACAGGAACTCCTCGATCTCGCGCGGGTAGATGTTTTCGCCGCCGCGGATCACCATGTCCTTGATGCGGCCGACGATGTTCACGTAGCCTTCGTCGTCCATGGTGGCCAGGTCGCCGGTGTGCATCCAGCCTTCGGCGTCGATGGCCTCGCGTGTCTTGGCGTCGTCGCCCCAGTAGCCGTGCATCACCGAGTAGCCCCGGGTGCAGAACTCGCCGCGCTGGCCGATGGGCACCACGGCGCCGCTGTCGGGGTCCACGATCTTGACTTCCAGGTGCGGCTGCACCTGGCCCACGGTGGAAACGCGCTTGGGCAAAGGCGTGTCGGTGCTGCTCTGGCAGCTCACCGGGCTGGTCTCGGTCATGCCGTAGGCGATGGTGATCTCCGACAGGTGCATCTGCTCCACCACGCGCTTCATGACCTCGGTCGGGCATGGCGATCCGGCCATGATGCCGGTGCGCAGGGTGGACAGGTCGAACTCGGCAAAGCGCGGGTGGTCCAGCTCGGCGATGAACATGGTGGGCACGCCGTGCAGGCCGGTGCAGCGCTCATCCTGCACCGTCTGCAGCACGGTGAGCGGGTCGAACCCGTCGCTCGGGTAGACGATGGTGGAGCCGTGCGTGAAGCAGGCCAGGTTGCCCAGCACCATGCCGAAGCAGTGGTACAGCGGCACGGGGATGCACAGGCGGTCTTCGGGCGTGAGCTTCATGCATTCGCCGATGAAGAAGCCGTTGTTCAGGATGTTGCGGTGCGTGAGCGTGGCACCCTTCGGGAAGCCCGTGGTGCCGCTGGTGAACTGGATGTTGATAGGGTCTGTGGCCTTGAGCGTGGCCGCGATCTGCGCCAGGCGCGAATCCTGCGCATCGCCGCGCGCCAGCAGGTCGGAAAACCGCAGCAGCCCGGGCTCGTCGGCGCCCTGCCCCGCCCCGTCGTCAATCCACACCACGGTGTTCAGGTGCGGCAGCTTCACGGCGCCCAGCTGGCCGGGCTGCTGGTGCTGCCACTCGGGCGCCAGCTCGCGCAGCATGCCCAGGTAGTCGCTGGTCTTGAAGCGCGCCATGCTCACCAGCAGCCGGCAGCCCACCTTGTTGAGCGCGTATTCGACCTCGGACGTGCGGTAAGCCGGGTTGATGTTGACCAGCACCAGGCCCACCTGCGCGGTGGCCAGCTGCATCAGCACCCATTCGGCGTTGTTGTGCGACCAGATGCCCACGCGGTCGCCGGACACCAGGCCCTGGCCCAGCAGCGCGCTGGCCAGGCGCTGGGCCTCGGCCTGCAGCTGGGCATAGGTGTACCGGCGGCCCTGGTGCACGCTGACCAGCGCCTCGCGGCCGGGCTGGCGGGCCGCCATGTCGGCAAAGAAGCCGCCGATGGTCTGCTCGATCAGCGGGACGCTGGTGGCGCCACGGGCGTGGCTGCCGGTGAGGGGTGCTGGCGCTGCAGCGGTGGCGGGGCTCGTCATCCTTGTGTCTCCTTGCGGGGCCTGCGCGGTCCATGTGGCGACAAGCGGCGGCAGGCGGTGGCGCCCGTGGACCGGGCTGCGATCCGTAAGCATAGAAGCGCCAACCCGCCCCCGGTTGCCACAATGGTTGCAAATCGTGCCACGCCTGGGGCACACTGGCCCGCGTGAAATCCCTTGCACCGACCCCTGAGCCCGCCTGGCAGGCCTTGCCCCCCACCGCCGCCCCAGCCGTCACGCCGATCGCGTTCGTGCGGGCCATCGTACTGGCGTACGAGCAGCGCGGCCTGCGCCCCGACCAGGCCCTGGCGCAGGCACAGATTGCGCCGCAGCTGCTGCACGACGACCAGGCGCGCATCACGGCCTGGCAGATGGAGCGCATCTCGGACGCCGCCATGCAGGAGCTGGACGACGAGGCCCTGGGCTGGTTCAGCCGCCGCCTGCCCTGGGGCAGCTACGGCATGCTGGCACGCGCATCGATCAGCTCGCCGCACCTGGGCGTGGCGTTGGCGCGCTGGTGCCGACACCACGGCCTGCTGGCGGACGACATCGCGCTGCACCTGACCACCGAGGGCGACACCGCCACGCTGCGCATCACCGAGGCGCGCGACCTGGGGGCGCTGCGCGAGTTCTGCCTGGTGTCGGTGCTGCGCAATGCGCACGGACTGGCCTGCTGGCTGGTGGACTCGCGCATACCGCTGACCGCGGCGGAATTTGCCTTTGCCGCGCCGCCGCATGCCGATGCCTATGCGGTGCTGTTCCGCGGCCCGGTGGCCTTTGGCGCGGCGCAGACGGCGATCCACTTCGATGCGCGCTACTTGAGCCTGCCGCTGCGGCGCGACGAGGCCGCGTTGCGGCAGATGCTGCAGCACGCGCTGCCGCTCACGGTGCTGCAGTACCGGCGCGACCGCCTGCTGGTGCAGCGCGTGCGGCAACTGCTGGGCGCCACGGTGGCTGGGCACGCCGCGCCCGCGCTGGCACAGCACAGTGCCGAGTCGCTGGCCGCGCTGCTGCACGTGTCGCCGCGCACCCTGCACCGCCAGCTCAAGGAAGAAGGCGCCACGCTGCAGGGCCTGAAGGACGAGGTGCGCCAAAGCCGCGCGGTGGACCTGCTGCACCGCACCGACCGCCCCATCAAGCAGGTGGCCGAGGCGGCGGGCTTCGTCAACGAAAAGAGCTTCATCCGCGCGTTCCGCAGCTGGACGGGGCACTCGCCCGCGGAGTTTCGCCGCCAGTCCCGCGATGCCTGACAGCCGTTGGGCGCATGCGGCGGTCGGCACGATCTGCACCCTGCATGGCACCTGTCCGACAGCCCCGCCCGCGGTGCGCCACTACACTGCATTCCACTTGTTTGCCTGACCACTGCCTGCCGCCCTGGCGGGCCCGCTCTGCCCATGATCCATCTCTACCACTGCGTCAGCGCCCGGTCTTTCCGCCCCTTGTGGATGCTCGAAGAGTTGCGCCTGCCGTACACGCTGCACATGATGCCGTTCCCGCCGCGCGCCAAGGCGCGCTGGTTTCTGGAAGAGAACCCACTGGGCACCGTGCCACTGCTGGTGCAGGGCGAGGGCACGCGCCAGGTGCGCATGACCGAGTCCGCCGCCATCTGCCAGTACCTGGCCGCCGCGCACCCCGATGCAGGGCTGGAGGTGCGCCCGCCCGACCCGGCCTTCGGCGCCTACCTGAACTGGCTGCACCTGGGCGAGGCCACGCTCACCTTTCCGCAGACGCTGGTGCTGCGCTATGGACGCTTCGAGCCTGCCGAGCGCAAGCAGCCGCAGGTGGTGGAGGACTACAGCCGCTGGTTCCTGGCGCGCCTGCGCGCGGTGGAGTCCGCGGTCGCCCGCCAGGACTACTTGTGCGCGGGCCGCTTCACCGCGGCCGATGTGTCGGTGGGCTATGCACTGCTGCTGGCCGACCATCTGGGTCTGGAGCCGCAGTTCGGCGAGGCCACCCAGGCCTATTGGCAGCGGCTGCAGGAACGCCCGGGCTACCAGCGGGCCCACGCCGCGCAGATCGAGGCGGCCGAGGACCAGGACGTGCCCACCACCCCGGCGCCCGACACGCGGCCTTGATGCGCCGCTGATACGACGACCCGCCCGCACTGTGACGCGGGCGGCGCCGCGTCCACGGATACGGGCCAGCGCACGTTACTGCGGCGACGGGGGCGGCGGGGACGATGGCGGCGGTGCGCTGCGCAGCAGTGACTGCACCAGCGCGCGGAACTCCGGCGAGTGCCGCAGCACGCTGCCGCCCGCCTCGATCAGGTCCGTGACTTCTTCGTGCGCGATGGAGAACGCCGTGGGCACCTGCAGCAGGCGGCGGCGCGCCACGTCGTCCGGCGCGTCGCGCAGGTTCACCGGGATGACGTGGATCTCCGCATCGGGCGCGAACGCATCGCTCTCGCCCTTGGAGCCTTCGGCCAGCGACTGGCGCCACTGGCGGGTGATGTCGCGCAAGAACTCCTGCGTCTCGCGCGTGGCGCGGGCGCCGGTGCCAAAGAGCAGCGAGTCCACCACCTGCGCCATGTTGGGCACCTGGTCACTCATGTCGATGTTGACCGACGGATCGCGCTCGGCGTTCACGGTGATGAGCACCAGCTTGCGGATGGTGCCAGGCGGTATGCCCACCTCGCTGAAGGTCTGCCGCAGGCCGCCGCCGGCCAGGGCGCGGTCCAGCAGGCGCTGCACGCCCAGGTTGTCGGCCAGGCCGCCATCGACCAGATGGATGTACGGCTTGCGCTGCGCGTCGGTATAGCTCAGCTCGTGCGCGCGGTACAGCCGGGCCCGGTAGTCGCCGGCTGCAGCCCGCGCGCCCACGGTGGACGCCGCGCGGTGGGCCGGGCACTGGTCGGCGTAGTTCTTGAGCGTCATGGGGCTGAGCAGCAATGGCACGGCCGACGAGGACGCCACCGCGAACGACAGCGGCACCTTGCGCAGGTCCGAGCAGATCAGCGAGAACTGCTCCCAGGTGAACTCGAAGCCCGTGCCCAGCGACATGTCGGTGGCGGTGATGAACAACTGCGGGTGGCGCGGGCGCCGCTCCACGTCGCCGAAGGTCAGCCCGCCATACAGATCGTCGAGCCGCCGCGCCAGCAGGTGCGTGCGGCCCAGCCAGGGCGAGGTCAGGTCCACCAGGTTGCCGGGGCGCAGGGCCTGGGTGATGAGGCTGTTCTGAAAGTTCTGCCGCAGGAAGTCGTGCTCGAAGCGCGGCAGGCCGTCGATGCCATGCGCCGCGAAGTACGCCGCCACGATGCTGCCGCCCGAGACGCCGCTCACCACGTCGGTGGCATCGAGCAGGGTGGTGTCGCGGCCGTTCCACTGGAAGCGGGTCTGCTGCATCTCCGTCAGCACACCAAAGCCGAAGGCTGCTGCACGCGCACCGCCACCCGAGAGCGTGACGGCCACGAGGATGGTCGGGTCGCGCTCGGACTTGCGCACCGGGATGTTCTGGTCTTCGAGCGGCAGCGGCTCGTTGATCCAGGGGCGCACCGACGAGCAGCCCATGAGAATGCCGACGGCGGCGAGGGCGGCGCAGTGCCGCAGCCACCGCGGCAAGCGGCGGCGCTTCGGGGAGATGGGCATCGTCATGGGCACGCGCTTCCTGCAGCGAAAACGTCAGCAGCCCAGCAGCGCCGGCAACTCGGCCATGCTGCCAAACACCCGCGTCGCGCCCGCGGCGAGCAGGGCCTCGCCATCGCCCAGCGGGGCATACGCGAACACCGTGGCACCCGCGGCCACGCCGGCCGTGACGCCGGTCACCGTGTCCTCCACCACCGCGCAGCGCAACGGCTGCGCCTGCAGGGCGGCTGCGGCGGCCAGGTACACGTCCGGCGCAGGCTTGGTGCGCGGCATCTCGTGGCCGCTGAAGATGCGGCCTTCGAAGTACGGCGTGAGCCCCACCTTGGCCAGCTGCATCTCCACCTTGTGCCGGTCCGCCCCCGAGGCGCAGGCAATGCGCCCGCCATGGTGCGCATGCACCCGTTCGATGGTGCCGTGGATGTGCTCGATGGCGGTGAGGCGCAGGTCCAGCTCGGTGTTGCGCCGGGCATAGAAGTCGGCCATCCACGCATCGGTGAGCGGCCGCCCGGTGTGCGCCTCGATGCGCGCGGCTTCGCTGCGCACCGTCTTGCCGATGAAGATGCGCATGCATTCCTCGGGTGTCAGCGCCCACCCGGCCTCGGCCAGCATGTCGCGCAGCACGCCGTTGGTGATGGGCTCGCTGTCAACCAGCACGCCGTCGCAGTCGAACAGGATGGCTTCGAATCGGTTCATTGAATGGTCACTCACTTTTCGTTCAGATGTTCGTTGGGCGTGGTTGCGTGGGCTGGGTCATCGATTCTCTACCGTGCTCTTGACCGCAGCGGAGCTGGCGCTAGCGCACAGCCCGGTGGCCTGCGCGGCATCACGGCGGGCTCGCTCACGCACATCCTGCGCAGCCTCAGCGGTACCTGTACCGAGGGGACCACACCAGCGTTCCACCCAGTACCCGCCGCGCTCGGCGTCCCGCAGGACGTGTGCGCGGGCCTCGTCGGCCTGTCCGCCCAGCCCCAGGCGGTGGGTGACCACCCACCTGTCCAGCTGCGCCACCAGATCACGCCGCGGCTGTACGGTATTGCGCGCGGACGATTGCCATGCCTTCCAGCTTTCAAGAAGCTCGCCGGTACTCTGCCCTGACAGATCGGCCCACACCCTGGTTTCGAGGGCTCGGTCCTGCACATGCACCCAACTGATGGTGACGCGTGCAGGAATCATCGTCAGGACCTGCTGTGCGATTTGCCGCGACGTCTCGGCCTGCCCATGCTCCAGCGCGAACCAAGCCAGGTCCAGCATCGCTGAAGTCCGGCGGATGCGGTTGCGCAAGGCGTCCGGGCTGCGGTCGGAGGGCGCAGGCCATTCCCAAGCGTCCACATTGCGTTGCAGCAGCAGGCGCGCCTCGTCCACGTCTGCGGGTTGTCCACGCTGATCGTGCCAGCGCGACAGGCTGGACCGTGCATACGACGCCTGCTGGGCGGCCCCTTCAGGGTCCGCAGCGTGATCCGAAGCCCCCTGCGCCAGCGCTTCCCAGTGCATCAGCGCACGCTGCATGTGCTCGATTTGCGCCGTCACCGTGGGCGCGTTGTACGCCAGGTCCCGCTCGGCTTCTGCCCGCAGGGCGTCGAGCACAGGGCCCGCACCGGCGGGCACATCCGCCAGCAGACGCAGGCCCCAGGCCCTCGCGGCTTCCGGACCGCTGGTAGCGCGCAGCAGGCCCAGTTGCGCGCGGGCCCGGTCCGGTTCGGTGGCGGGCGGCAGGTCCTCCGCCAGCGCCCAGGCCTGCTGATACCGCTCCAGAGCTGTCTGCGTGTCTTCCATATCGAGCGCGTCGCCCGCGGCACCCAGGTAGGTTTGCAGGCGTTGATTCGCGGGTTGCTCCGACGCACGGGCGAGCCTGCGGGCCCACTCTTCGGACGTTATCGATAGAGCTTTGTCCGGCGCTGGATGGGATGCCGAAGGTTTCAGTACGTCGTCGGGCGGATACTTCGGTGCAGACCTCACTGGCCACCATCCGCTCGCAGCACCCGATGCCACCAAGGCCACCACGGGAAGCGCCAGACAAGCGGCATAAATGACCAGCCCTGCCAACGTGCCCCCCACACCCAGGCGCGCGCCCTGAAACTCTGGCAGCAGGGCCCGGACGGCGGCCAGGCGCTGCGTGAACGACCAGCGAGAAAACCGGGGATGCTGCGTGGCCTTGAAGATGCGGGCGGCAGCGTCGCGCTCCGACAGCGCCTGCCCGTCGGCGGGTCGGGCCACCAACTGATCCACCCGCATCAGGCGCCAGTGGTGTGCCAACCCCAGCGCCAGCAGGCCTGCCAGCGCCAACGTCACCGCATCGCCCAAGAACCAAGCCAACGCCGCCAACGCAAATACCCCGATCAGCACGAACGCAAAGCGCAGCACCGGCCAGCGCACGAAGAGCAGGGATTCGACCACCCTGCCTCCATCCAGAGGGTGCACGGGCAGCAGGTTGAGGTAGTTGATCGCGAGGCACATGATCGCGAAGTCGGATACCCATCCGGAACCGGGGAGCCAGCCCCGGGCGACCGCCAGCAACAGCGCCACCCCCAGGAACAGCCCGGGCATCGGGCCTGCCAGGTACACGCCCAGCTTGTTCCAGGTCGAGGCCTCGGGCTTGTGCCCCATGGCGACGCCGCCAAGACCGGGGATGAAGAGCACCGAGAGATTGCGATAGCCGAAACGCCGCATGGCCCACCAGTGGCCGCCTTCATGCAGGGCAATGGCCACCAGCACCAGCAGTGCGCTGCGCCAGCTCATCAGGAGTCCCCCCACCACCATGAACAAGGCAGCCGTGACACCCAACGCCAGCCATTTTCGCCGCGGGCGGGCTGCGACCTCGGCCATGTGCGACTGGTGCTGCTCAAAGGCTTGCAGGTCGTTCTGCAACGCCACTTCCGCGTTCGGCGGCGTGGAGGCGGCAGCCGCCGGATGGCCCGAAAGCACCCGGCCGGACCGGCGCACACCGCGCAGCAACGCCGGTGCGAGCCGCAGCGCCGCCGGCCAGCGGATACGCCACAGCGGCACGCCAACGGATCCGGGCTCGGCGGCGAGCGCCCCTGGCAGGGGTGTGAGGTAGCCCTGGGCTACGCCATGCGGCAGCATCTCTTGCGACCAGGCGATCGCCGCGTCGCGAACCTTACCGATATCCGTCACGGACTGCCGGCCAGCGGCACATCCCGCGTCCACGCGGCGCTGGTGACCTTGCCAGGCTTCGCGCACGGAGGCAACGTAGTCGTCGTGGACCTGCCACGTAGGCGGCCACCAGAGCAAGAAATGCCGGTAGCAGTGCAGCGTCACGTCATGGGGGCGGCCGTCCTCCCACACCGTGACCCACTGGAAGACGCAGGGCCGGGCTGCATCGGGCAAGTTGGAGGGAGACACCTGCAACTGCGAGCGCCCATCGGCAGACACATACACATCGCTGTAGATCCACGGCATTTCAGAAATGTGCGCGATCGGGGAGGATTTCAGGCTGTAAACGTAGGCAAAGCCCAGTGCTGCAGCTTCCGCTTCAGCGCCGTCCAGAATGGCGCGGTAGGGGGCGGGAACCTCCGCGCGCTCCACAGTCGTCGACTGTGTCTGCTGCATCCGCAGGGCGGCCAAGCCGCGCGCCACAGCCACCCACATCCAGAGCGGCACCGCTGCCAGCAGCAGTGCGGCGGCGGTCGCCAATGTTGTCCATCGCTCCATGAATCACCCTCTCCTTGATGTCGACCGCGCCCGTGTCCCCGGGCTGCGCCATGTTGCTCAGTGCCAGTGCGTCTGCTTGTGCATGCAGGGCATTCCGTCGGCGCTTGCTGCGTGTCAGGACAAATCCCCATCCACATAGAACCACCGCCCCTGCTCCCGCACGAAGCGGCTGGTCTCGTGCAGGCGCACCGCGCGGCCGCCCACGCGGTAGCGGGCGACGAATTCCACGACGGCGCGGTCGTCGCTGGTCGCACGGTGGCCGCGCACCTCCAGGCCCAGCCACTTGGTGCCGGGCTCGAAGTCCAGCGCGGCCGGGCGGGTGCTGGCATGCCATGTGGCCTGCAGATAGTCGCCACGTTCCAGGACAAAAGCGGTGTAGCGCGACCGCATGAGGCTCTCGGCGTCGGGCGCGGGAGCGTCGTCCCAGTGGTCGAGGTAGCGTCCGCAGCAGTGGGCATACGCCAAGGCTGCCGCCCTGGCGCCCTTGCCGGGTGGGGCCTGGGTGCGTCCGCAGGGGCAGGGGTCGGTGTTCTTCAACTGCATGGGATGGCCGCGGGGCGGTGGCTGCGCGTCACCGCAAGGCTCCGAAGACTTTCTTGGCGATCGCGCTGCCGGCGCTCGCCGGGTCCTGGCGGATGCGGCGCTCTTCCTCGCCGATCATGAAGTACAGGCCGTCGAGCGTCTTGCCGGTCACGTACTGCGCGAGGTTGGACTCCTCGGGCTTGAGCAGGCCGAAGCCTGCGGCCTTGCCGGCGAACGCGTTGTACTTCTGCGTGAGGCCGACCTTTTCGGTGGCCTGGTTCACCACGGGCAAGAAGCGCTCGCCCAGCGGGGCGCGCGTCTTGTCGGCGAAGAACATCGTGACCGAGGTGCTGCCGCCGGTGAGGATGTTCTTGGCGTCGGTCACCGTCATGCTTTGCACCGCACCGACCAGCAGGTCCTTGCCCATGGGCACGGCGGCCTCGGCGGCGCGGTTGATGGAGGTGACGAGCTCGTCGATGCGTTTGCCCTGGCCCAGGGACTTCATGACCTTGGCGGCATCGGCCAGGTAGCCCGGCAGGCCGATGCGCACCTGCGGGTTGCCCAGAAAGCCGTCGGGCCGTCCTAGCAGTGCCACGGCAGCCTGGGCGCCCTGCCCGAGCGCAGCCTTGAGGCCGCTGGACGCATCGGCATTCGTCAGGTCGCCCAGCGACAGCGCCAGCGCGCGCTGGTGGGCGGCCAGCAGCAGGAGCCCGCCCAGGGTGGCCGCGGTGGCATGGTGAAACTGGCGACGCAGCATGTGAAGCTTCTTTCAGGATGGAATGGGTGGCGGTGCGCCGGGCGGCGGCCCCCACGGTGGCGTGGCGCGCTCGCCCTGGCGGACACGTGTCGCCAAAGCCGATTTTCACCTACGCGCGCTGGGGCGAACCTGTTTACGATCTGGCGGCAACTGCAATAAGGAGTGGGGCCATGTGGACAACAAGCGTGCCTTGGTGGGAGTTCGTGCTGCGCGGGGTGGTGGTATATGTGTTTTTGCTGATCTTCCTGCGGCTGACCGGCAAGCGGCAGACGGGACAGTTCGCGCCGTTCGACCTGGTGCTGCTGCTCATCCTGTCGAACGCGGTGCAGAACTCGATGAACGCGGGCGACAACTCGCTGGTGGGCGGGCTGGTGTCCGCCACCACGCTCATTGCCTGCCATGTGGTGCTGGCGCACATGACTTTTCGCGTGCGGTGGCTGGAGCGCCTGATCGACGGCACGCCCCAGGTGCTGGTGCGCAACGGCCAGGTGAACGAGACGCTGATGCACAAGGAGCTGCTCTCGGCCGAGGACCTGGAGGCGGCCCTGCGCGCCGGTGGCTGCCTGCACGTCCACGAGGTGGAGCGCGCCACCATCGAGACCAACGGGCAGATCACGGTGGTGCTGCGGCGGCGGGACAGTGCGCAGTGAATGTGCAGAAGGCCGTGGCGTGGCGCGGCAGGTCGCCGTGGGCTGCGGCCACGGCGCGGTATACCCCGAAGCGCGCTACGCCAGCGCGCGCTGGATGATGATCTTCTGCACGTCGCTCGTGCCTTCGTAGATCTGGCACACGCGCACGTCGCGGTAGATGCGTTCGACCGGGAAGTCGTTGACCACGCCGTAGCCGCCCAGCGTCTGGATGGCGGCGCTGCACACGCGCTCGGCCATCTCGCTGGCGAAGAGCTTGGCCATGGCGGCCTCCTTCAGGCAGGGCTTGCCGGCATCCCGCAGCGCTGCGGCGTGCCAGATGAGCTGGCGGGCGGCCTCGATCTGGGTGGCGCAGTCGGCCAGCCTGAAACCCACGGCCTGGTGGTTGAAGATGGCGGTGCCGAAGCTCTCGCGCTCCTTCGAATACGCCAGCGCCACATCGAACGCGCTGCGCGCCATGCCCACGCTTTGGGCGGCGATGCCGATGCGGCCGCCTTCGAGCGCGCCCAGGGCGATCTTGTAGCCCTCGCCTTCGGCGCCGATGAGGTTCTCGGCCGGGATGCGGCAGTTGTCGAAGTTGATCTGCGCGGTGTCGCTGGAATGCTGTCCCAGCTTGTCTTCGAGCCGTGCGATGACATAGCCGGGGCTGCTGGTGGGCACGAGGAAGGCGCTCATGCCCTTCTTGCCCGCGCCCTTGTCGGTGACGGCGATGACGATGGCCACCTGGCCGTTCTTGCCGCTGGTGATGAATTGCTTGACGCCGTTGATGACGTATTCATCGCCCTGCTTCACCGCCGTGGTGCGCAGTGCCGATGCGTCGGAGCCCACATGCGGCTCGGTCAGGCAGAAGGCGCCCAGCATCTCGCCGCGGGCCAGCGGCGTGAGCCAGTCGCGCTTTTGCTGGGCGTTGCCGTAGCGCATGAGGATGGCGTTGACGGGGCAGTTGGTCACGCTGATGGCGGTGCTGGTGCCGCCGTCGCCGGCCGCGATCTCTTCCAGCACCAGGGCGAGCGTGAGGTAGTCGAGGTTGGCGCCGCCGAACTCTTCGGGCACGCAGATGCCGTAGGCGCCCAGGGCGGCCAGGCCCTGGTGCACGTCGTGGGGGAAGTGGTGCTCCTTGTCCCAGCGGGCGGCGTGGGGCCAGATCTGTTCCTGGGCAAAGTCGCGCACCGCGTCGCGGATCATTTCCTGGTCTTGGGTCAGCAGCATCGGGGGTTGTCTCCGGAGGTCGTTGTGTTCGGTCGAAAGAATTACCAGTGGGCGGCGCGTCGGCCGTCGTGGTGCAGCAGGCGGCCCTTGTCGGCGGCGGTGACGCCCGCCACGGTGGCGCGCAGGCCGCGCACGCTGTCCTGCACCGTGAGCGCAGCGCCTTCGCCGCCCATGTCGGTCTGCACCCAGCCGGGGTCGATGGTGATGAGGGTGGCGCCGGGGTAGTCGTGCTGCGCCGAGGCCACGGCCATGTTCAGCGCCGCCTTGCTGGTGCGGTACAGCCACGATCCGCTGTCGGGCACGCTGCCGATCTGCGACATGGAAGAGGACAGGAACGCGAACACGCCCTGTGCGTCGGCCACCAGGGGCGCGACCTGCGGCAGGGTCTGCATGGCGCCCAGCACGTTGGTGTGCATGACGGCGTCGAAGTCTTGCTGCGTGGGCGGCGTGAGCGCGTTGGGCCGGCGGATGACGCCGGCCACGTACCAGGCGGTCTCGATCTTTTCGCCGTCGAGCTGCCAGGCCAGGCCGCTCACGCTGGCGGGGTGGGCGACGTCGATGGTCAGCACCTCGGCGCCCAGGGCCTGCACCCGCTCGCGCCCCGCGTCGTCGCGCACGGTGGCGATCACGCGGCGGCCCGCGTCGGTGTACTGGCGCACCAGCTCCAGCCCGATGCCGCGCGATGCGCCGATGATGAGGATGGACTTCATTTTCAAGACCTTTCAGGGCTCTACCGCTTGATGGAC
Organism: Acidovorax sp. NPDC077693; assembly: GCF_044542805.1. Lineage (NCBI taxonomy): Bacteria > Pseudomonadati > Pseudomonadota > Betaproteobacteria > Burkholderiales > Comamonadaceae > Acidovorax > Acidovorax sp. NPDC077693. The sequence goes on from NZ_JBITVD010000022.1 coordinate 103,895, forward strand.
AAGCGCAAGCAGCTATTGAATTGATAGCAATACAGATGGCGCGTTGTACAAAGCCACTTTTTACAGGTGCACGGCGAATTCGAAGTAGCCCGACCACGTGGGGTCGAAGCGTGTGGTCAGCTCGAGCGAGGCGGCTTCGTCGCGCAGCAGCAGCGGCGCCAGCGCCTGGCGTGCCATCTGGGTGTCGCCCACGTAGTACACGGCCTTGCGGCGGCCGGCGCGGGTCATGGTGTAGGCCAGGATGCCCAGCTGCGGCAGTTCGAGCAAGGTGGCGGCCTGGTCCTGCAAGGCCTGCACGGCGGCCAGCTCTTCGCGGTTTTCGACGGCCAGGTCCAGCTCGAGCGCGTAGGCGAGGTCGGCCCGCATCGCGACGGGCTGCGCGCTGCGGTTGACCATGACGATGGCGGTGTCGTCGGAGTCGCCGTCGCTTTCACTCTCGCTTTCGCCGTCGATCTCTTCATCCTCGTCGCCGCTGCCGTCGGCGCCTGGGCCGAAGGCGAGCGTCATCCCTGCCCAGTCGTGCTCGCCCTGGGGAAACTCTCCCGTGCGGCCCAGAAAATTGATCCAATGGCGGTCGAACACCGGAGGCAGTTGGCTGAGCGGGGTCCACTGCGCGTCGGAGTCCTGCGGCATCTCGACGAAGTCCACCGCGCCCACCTTCACCGCAAAGTCGTACTCGCCCAGCACATGGTCGAGCATGATGAACGCCATGTTGCGCGCGTGGTCCTGGTAGTCGCTCGGGATCTCGCGGCCGAATCGGATCTCCAGCGCGGCCTGGCCGTCATCGCGGCTGCAGGCCACCAGCACGTCGGAGGTCTCGAGTTCGAAGCCGTCCATGCCGATGGGGAAGTCGGGCTGGGTGGTGCGTTCACGGAACGCGCGCAGGCGGTAGTGCGCGAGCGCGGGCGCAGCGGCCACCAGTTGCATGAGCAGCGGAAAGTTGGCGACGCTGCCATGCGCAGTGGCGATGAGGTCCACCACGGCGTCATCGTCGCCGCCGGACATCTCGAGCGCCAGGCCTTCCAGGTGGCGCTCGAGAATGGTGTTGGCCGCTTCCACGCGGTCGCGCAGGGGCAGCGCCTGCAGCGTGGGCTGCGCGGCGCTGAACTCTGCCCAGAACGCGGTGATCTCGGGCGATGCGGACTCCCCCATCACACCAGCTCCAGCGCCACGGCGGTGGCCTCGCCGCCGCCGATGCACAGCGTGGCCAGGCCCTTGGTCAGACCACGGGCCTTCAGCGCATACATCAGCGTGACCATGATGCGGGCGCCGCTCGCGCCGATGGGGTGGCCCAGGGCGCAGGCGCCGCCGTTGACGTTGACCTTGTCGTGCGGCAGGTCCAGCTCCTTCATCAGCGCCATGGGCACCACGGCGAAAGCTTCGTTGATCTCCCACAGCTGCACGTCGCCGATCTGCCAGCCGGCCTTGGCCAGCGCCTTCTGCGTGGCGCCCAGCGGTGCGGTGGCAAACCATTCGGGCTCTTGCGCGTGGGTGGCGTGGCTCACGATGCGGGCCAGGGGCGTGGCGCCGAGTTTTTGGGCCGTGGACTCGCGCATCATCACCAGGGCGGCCGCGCCGTCGTTGATGCTGGAGCTGGACGCGGCGGTGATGGTGCCGTCCTTCTTGAAGGCGGGCTTGAGGGTGGCGATCTTCTCGAGCTTGACCTTGCCCGGGCCTTCGTCGGTCGACACCACGGTCTCGCCCGCCCGGGTCTTGACGGTCACCGGCACGATCTCGGCCGCGAATGCGCCGGACTCTGTGGCCGCCTTGGCGCGCTGCACGCTGGCGGTGGCGAAGGCGTCCTGCTGCTCGCGGGTGAACTGGTACTTGGCGGCGCAGTCTTCGCCAAACGTGCCCATGGAGCGGCCGGCCTCGTACGCGTCTTCCAGGCCGTCGAGCATCATGTGGTCGAAGATGCGGTCATGGCCCAGGCGGTAGCCGCCACGGCCCTTTTGCAGCAGGTAGGGCGCGTTGGTCATGCTCTCCATGCCGCCGGCCACCATGACGTCGTGCGTGCCGGCCAGCAGCATGTCGTGCGCCATCATCGCGGCCTTCATGCCGGAGCCGCACATCTTGGACAGCGTGACCGCGCCCGCGCCCTTGGGCAGGCCGCCCTTGAAGGCCGCCTGCCGCGCGGGCGCCTGGCCCTGCCCTGCCATCAGGCAGTTGCCGAACAGCACTTCACCCACGGCGTCGGGCGATACGCCTGCGCGCTCCATGGCCGCCTTGATCGCGGCACCGCCCAGGTCATGGGCAGACAGGCTGGCAAAGTCGCCCTGCAGCGACCCCATGGGGGTGCGCGCTGCGCCGACGATGACGATGGGGTCTTGGGTGGCTGTGGTCATGGTGTGGATCTCCTGGGTTGCTGTCGGTGTTGTGTGAACGAAAGATGCGGGAGCGTGGAGGCAGCGTGCGCAGCAGCGCCGCGCGCTAGGGAGCTGCGCCGTGCGCAAAGCGCCGGTCGCTGTCGTACGGAAAGACGTCGAGCATGTGGCCGGCCTGGATGCGCTCCTTGTGCGACTGCCAGAACGCGGCATCGAGCAGGTCCGCGTGGTGCTTCATGAAGACCTCGCGCACGGCGTCGTTGCCCAGCAGGAATGGGCCGAAGGTTTCGGGGAACACGTCGCGCGGGCCGACGCTGTACCAGACCTCGCCGCTCATCTCTTCTTCCTCGTTGCGCGGCGCGGGCACGCGGCGGAAGTGGCAGTCGGTGAGGTATTCGATCTCGTCGTAGTCGTAGAACACGACCTTGCCGTTGCGGGTGACGCCGAAGTTCTTCCAGAGCATGTCGCCCGGGAAGATGTTGGCGGCGACCAGGTCCTTGATGGCGTTGCCGTATTCGATCACGCTGCGCTCCATCCGCTGGTGGGCGCGCGGGTCGGACAGGCCGGCGTCGAAGGCTTCCTGCAGGTAGATGTTGAGCGGCACCATGCGGCGCTCGATGTACAGGTGCTTGATGATGACCTCGGTCTGGCCGTCACCGTCGCGGTCGCTGATCTCGAGCTGGCTGGGGGCGAACTTTTCGATCTCGGCGATGAGCGCATCGTCGAAGCGGTCGCGCGGGAAGGCGACCTCGCTGTATTCGAGCGTGTCGGCCATGCGGCCCACGCGGTCGTGCTGCTTGACGAGCAGGTACTTGCCCTTGATCTGCTCGCGCGTGGTTTCCTTCTGGTGCGGGAAGAAGTCCTTGATGAGCTTGAACACGAACGGAAAGCTCGGCAGGTCGAACACCAGCATCACCATGCCCTTGATGCCCGGTGCGATGCGGAACTTGTCGCTGGAGTGCTTGAGGTGCGAGAGGAAGTCGCGGTAGAACAGCGTCTTGCCCTGCTTGGCCAGGCCCAGGGCGTTGTAGATTTCGGCGCGGGGCTTGCGCGGCATGAGGCTGCGCAGGAACTGCACGTAGGCGCTGGGGATCTCCATGTCGACCATGAAGTACGCCCGCGCAAAGCTGAAGAGCGCGAGCAGGTCGTCCTCGCCGAACAGGGCGGCATCGATGGCGAGCTTGCCCGCGTCGGTGTGCAGGATGGGCAGCGCGAACGGCACTTCGCTGAAGCCGTTGATGATCTTTCCCACCACGTACGCGCCCTTGTTGCGGTAGAACAGGCTGGCCAGCACCTGGATCTGGAAGTTGGCGCGCAGCGTCATGTGCGCGATGCGCGGCTCGATGGCGGCCAGCACATGGGCGGTGTCGCGCGCGAGGTCTTCGAACTCGCGCTGCAGCCGGAAGTTGTCGATGACGGCCTGCAGCGTGCTGTGCAGGTTGCTGCGCGAGGGGTAGTACGCGCGGTAGGTGGGCAGCGCCGCGGGCTCGTCGTTCTCGATGTACTCGGTGCTGACGGCCGGTCGCACGAAGATGAAGTCGTTGTGGAAGTGCGTGCGGTGCAGGATCTTGGTGGTGACCGAGTTGAAGAAGGTCTCGGCCAGCTCGGGCTGGTGGTGGTTGACCAGCAGCCCGATGTAGTGGAGCTTGATCTGGTGCCACACGTCCATGGGCTGCGAGCCGGCGCCGAACTCTTTTTCGAGCCTGCGCACGCACTCCTTGACCCGCAGGTCGTAGAACTCGATGCGCTCGCGCTGGGCCCGCTGCTGGCCCGGCCAGTCGGCCGTCTCGAAGCGGTGCTTGGCGCGCGCGGACTCGGTGCGAAACAGCCGGTAGTGGCGGTTGAAGCCGTCCATCATCGCCTTGGCGATGCCGTAGGCCTCGGGGGCATCGAGCCGCTGGGGGAACATGGCGCGCCGGGGCTGGCTGGGGGCCTGGTGCGGGGCCGGGCTATTCGCGGTGCTTGGAAGCGACACCGGCGATGGCGGCCTTGTAGATCGCATCCAGGCCTTCGGTGCTGTCGACCGTCATGTGCAGGTTGTTGATGAGGCCGTCCTTGAGGCCGTAGCACCAGCCGTGCAGCGTGACCTTCTGGCCGCTGCCCCAGGCGTCGAGCATGACGGTGGTCTGCGCGATGTTGACCACCTGTTCGATGGCGTTGAGCTCACAGAGCACGTCGTGACGCCACTGGGGGGCGGTAGCGGCGATGAGGTCGCGGTGCCGGTCGCGCACGTCCTGCACGTGGCGGATCCAGTTGTCGGCCAGGCCCACGCGGATGCCTTCGAGCGCGGCCAGCACGCCGCCGCAGCCGTAGTGGCCCACGACCATCAGGTGTTCGATGCGCAGCTGGTCGACTGCGTACTGGATGGTGGACAGGCAGTTGAGGTCGGTCGGCACCACCACGTTGGCCACGTTGCGGTGAACGAACACCTCGCCGGGCTCCAGGCCGGTGATCTGGTTGGCCGGCACGCGGCTGTCCGAGCAGCCCACCCACATGTACTTGGGCTTTTGCTGGGCCAGCAGGCCGGTGAAGAAGCCGGGGCGCTCGCGCTCCATCTGGGCGGCCCAGGCGCGGTTGTGTACGAAGAGGTCGTCGATGGAGGTCGTCATGGGGTCCTTGAAGTCAACGTGCCGCCAGGGGTTGGCTGGGGCGGCGGGCTCAGCAGGTCTCGGCGAACAGTTCGCGGCCGATCAGCATGCGGCGGATCTCGCTGGTGCCGGCGCCGATCTCGTAGAGTTTCGCATCCCGCCACAGGCGGCCCAGGGGGTACTCGTTGATATATCCGTTGCCGCCGTAGATCTGCACGCCTTCGCCGGCCATCCAGGTGGCTTTTTCGGCGCACCACAGGATGACGCTGGCGCAGTCCTTGCGCACCTGGCGCACGTGCTCGGTGCCCAGCATGTCGAGGTTCTTGGCCACGGTGTAGGCGAACGAGCGGCCGGCCTGCAGCACGGTGTACATGTCGGCCACCTTGCCCTGGATGAGCTGGAACTCGCCGATGCTCTGGCCGAACTGCTTGCGGTCGTGGATGTACGGGATCACGTTGTCCATGACGGACTGCATGATGCCCAGCGGGCCGCCGGTGAGCACCGCGCGTTCATAGTCCAGGCCGCTCATCAGGACTTTGGCGCCCTGGTTGAGGCCGCCGAGCACGTTGGCCGCTGGCACTTCGACGTTGTTGAACACGAGCTCGCCCGTGTGGCTGCCGCGCATGCCCAGCTTGTCGAGCTTTTGCGCAATGCTGAAGCCCGGCATGCCTTTTTCGATCAGGAAGGCCGTGACGCCGCGTGCGCCCAGCTCGGGCTCGGTCTTGGCGTAGACCACCAGCGTGTCGGCGTCGGGGCCGTTGGTGATCCACATCTTGTTGCCGTTGAGCAGGTAGTAGCCGCCCTTATCCTCGGCCTTGAGCTTCATGCTGATCACGTCGGAGCCCGCGCCCGGCTCGCTCATGGCCAGGGCGCCCACGTGTTCGCCGCTGATGAGCTTGGGCAGGTATTGGGCCTTTTGCGCTTCGTTGCCGTTGCGGTTGATCTGGTTCACGCACAGGTTGCTGTGCGCACCGTAGGACAGCCCGACCGAGGCGCTGGCGCGGGAGATTTCCTCCATCGCCACCATGTGCGCGAGGTACCCCATGGACGCACCGCCGTACTGCTCGGACACGGTGATGCCCAGCACGCCCAGGTCACCCATCTTGCGCCACAGGTCCATGGGGAACTGGTCGCTGCGGTCGATCTCTGCGGCGCGCGGGGCGATCTCGGCCTGGGCGAAGTCGCGCACGGCGTCGCGCAGTGCGTCAATGTCTTCGCCCAGCTGGAAATTCAGGCCGGGAAGGTTGGCGGGAATGCTCATGGATGTCTCCTCGAAGGTGAAGGGGAAAAGGCTTGTGTTCAGCCCTGGATGTGGTCGCGGCCCGTGACGGCCATGAGCGTGCAGCCCATGGTGGCGATGAGTTTTTCCTGCCCGCCCTCGATGGCGAAGGCCCTGCCCTCGCACACCGTGATGGTGCGGCCGGGCTTGAGCACGCGGCCTTCCATGCGAAAGCGCTCGCCCTGGGCGGGCGCGAGCAGGTTGATCTTGAATTCGATGGTGAGCACGGCCGCATCGGCCGCCATCAAGGTGAAGCCGGCATAGCCGCAGGCGGAATCCAGCGCCGTGGCGACCATGCCGGCATGCAGGAATCCGTGCTGCTGGGTGAGCGCCGCGGCCCAGCCGAGCTCGATGTCGACCGCCCCAGGGCCCACCAGCGCCAGACGCGCGCCGAGGGTCTGCATCGCGCCTTGGCGCGCAAAGCTGTCGGTCACACGGGCTGCGTACTCTGCGCAGCGGGGCTCGAAGGGGCTCGTTGGCACGACGGTCTCCAGATTTACGTTTACGTAAACGTCAATTATGGCTCATTTTTGTTTTTCGAGCTGCAGCAGAAGGGCACGGGCGTCGCTCTCGTGCTCTTGCACCTCTTCGAGGTTGGCCTTCAGATCCGCCATCTGCTCTTCCAGCTGCTTGCGGTGCACCACCAGCACGTCCAGGAATTTGCGCAGCTGTACGCCGGTATCGCGGGGGCTGTCGTAGAGGTCGATGATTTCCTTGGCCTCGGTGAGCGACAGGCCCAGGCGCTTGGCGCGCAAGGTCAGCCGCAGCCGGGTGCGGTCCCGCGCGCTGTACACCCGGTTGCGGCCTGCGGCGCCAGTGCGCTCGGGCTGCAGCAGGCCCATGTCTTCATAGAACCGGATGGCCCGCGTGGTGAGGTCGAACTCTTTGGCGAGGTCGCTGATGCTGTAGGTGTTGGCCATGGTGCTTGTGGGGTGCAGCGCAGGTGGTTTCGCCCAGGAGACAGCCCTGGGGCCGCCAATCCCTACAATGCCTGGATGCATGACGTTTACGTTAACGTCAATGCTAACCCATCCGGTACCCGCCATGAATCCCCTTGAACACCAAATCCACTACCCTTTGGGCGACGCCCTCCCTGGCGAGGGCTCCGTGATGGAAGTCGCGCCGGGCATTCGCTGGATACGGATGGGACTGCCGTTCGCCCTGGACCACATCAACCTGTGGCTTCTGCGGGACCGCCAACCCGACATCCACGGAAACTGGGTCGACGGCTGGACGGTGGTGGATTGCTGCATCGACAGCGCCACGACGCGCGCGCAGTGGGAGCAGGTCTTTGCGAACTGCCTGGAAGGGCTTCCCGTTTTGCGTGTGATCGTGACGCACATGCACCCCGACCACATCGGCCTGGCGCACTGGATCTGCGACCGCTGGCAGGTGCGCCTGTGGATCAGCGCGACAGACTACAACACCGCCAGGATCGCGGTGTACGACCGGGACGGCTTCGGGGGTGAAGCCAATGCGGATTTCTATGCACTGCACGGCATGCGGGACGAGGAATTCTTGCAGCACGTTCGTGCCCGCGTGTCTTATTTCCCGACCCTGGTCCCGGCGCTTCCGTCGACGTTTCGCAGGTTGCTGGACGGTGGAACGGTGGACATCGGCGGGAGGGTCTGGCGATGCATCAGTGGCTATGGCCACGCGCCCGAACACATGGCTCTGTACTGCGAGGAGTTGGGTGTTCTCTTGAGTGGCGACATGGTTTTGCCACGCATTTCAACGAACGTGAGCGTGCATGCCACGGAGCCAGAGGCGGACTCCCTGCGCTTGTTTTTGACGTCGCTGCGCAGGTATGTGGACCTGCCCGCGGATACCCTGGTGCTGCCGTCACACGGCAAGCCTTTTACCGGGCTGCACCAACGCATCCAGCAACTGGAAGACCATCATCGGGATCGTCTCCAGGACATCATGGATGCCGGCGGAGGAGCCGGCTTGTCGGCCGCCGATGCCCTTCCGATCCTGTTCAAGCGTTCGCTGGACGCCCACCAGATGACCTTTGCCATGGGCGAGGCGTTGGCGCATTTGCACTGTCTGTGGTTTGGCGGGCAGATGGAGCGTCTGCTGGACTCGGACGGCGTGCACCGCTTCAGGATGCGGTCCGTCGGTTGAATCGGCTGTGTATTGACCGGCCTAGCGATTGATCAGAGGACGATGTGGACTTAGTGCTTGGGTTGCTCCGGGCTTGCGGTGGCGCGGAAGCCATCGACCTTGCTGACCTGATCGTCAGGAGGAGCTCGGCGGGTCGTTCGTCGATCCACCTATTCACCTCTTCACTTATCGACTGATATCGCTTTCCGTGTTTCTATGGTGCAAAGCAAAGCGGAAAAGCAAAAAACCCCAGTCATGACTGACTGGGGTTTTCTGGGCTGTAAGAGCCTGACGATGACCTACTTTCACACGGGAACCCGCACTATCATCGGCGCAAAGTCGTTTCACTGTCCTGTTCGGGATGGGAAG